>CAYQYJ010000321.1:0-4769 GCA_964421605.1 uncultured Ardenticatenaceae bacterium
TTGCCGGCAGAAACCATAGCAATCGCATTACAAATAACGGTGCTGGTGGGATTGGTGCTGGGCGTCAACGCCCCAATCACCCCATAAGGGGCGTATTCCGTAATCGTCAAGCCGCCGTCGCCGCTCCACGCTTCTGTTTCCAGCGCCTCCGGTCCCTGCGTCTTGTCGGCGTTGAGAATGTTCTTCAACACCTTGTCCGCCACCCGCCCCATGCCTGTTTCGCTGTGCGCCATTTCCGCCAGCACCGTGGCGTACTCCCGCCCGGCCTGGCGCATATGCGCCACCATATCCTGGCGAATCGCCAGTGGCATTCGGTTCAGCGCCCGAAACGCCGCCTCCGCCGCGCTTACCGCTTCATCCAGGGTAGGGAATATGCCCAGATCGCCTGTTGCGGACGCGGGCGCGATTGCCGCCCGCGCCGCCGGCGCATTGCGGGCTGGCGTAGACACAGCCGCCGGCTGCCCCACCTCCCGCATCACCCGCTCAATAATCGCCTGAATCTGCCCATCATCCATCATACCGCCCGACCTTCTTCCTTCTTCCTTCCCCCTTCTTCCTTCTTACTTCTTCATTCTCCCTTCTCACTTCTTCCGATACTTCTCCTCCCCATCTACTTCCCATGTGTCCACAATCGCCATAATCACCGCATCGCACGGGCGTTTATCGGTGAACACCGTCTGGCGGGCGGAACTGCCTGTAGCCACCATCACCACTTCATGCAGCCCAGCGCCCACGGCGTCGGCGGCGACGACGTAGCCAGACGTATCTTCGCCGTCTACGGTCAGCCGCCGCACCACCAAAAACTTCAGGCCATCCAGCGACGCTTCTTTTTGGGTCGAGACAAGCGTACCTACCACTCTACCGAGAAACATGGCGGTTCCTTCTGGTTGGTGTGGGCAAAATGCCGGCACAAAGCCGCACCACCGCGCCTGCCGCTATTGCCGGCATATACCCCACACTGGCGATAAACTTACTCTTCGGCGGCGTTTTGCCGGCCCAAGGGCAGCACCGCATCCACGTTGGCGTGTGGCCGCGGGATCACGTGCACCGATACCACTTCGCCCACCTTTTCCGCGCCGCGCGTGCCTGCTTCCACGGCAGCCTTCACCGCCGCCACATCGCCGCGCACAATAGCCGTGACAAAGCCGCCGCCCGTCTTTTCATAGCCCACCAGCTCCACCCGCGCCGCCTTCACCATAGCGTCCGAGGCTTCTACCATCGCGGCAAAACTTTTACACTCGATCATCCCTAATGCTTCAGCCATACGTCTTCCTCCAAAATGTAGGACAAACTGTTAGTTTGTCCGCGCAAACTAACAGTTTGCGCTACAAAAGCGCTCCCCCAGGCCACTCACAAAATGAACTGGCGAAATCTGCGAAATCCTGATTGTTTTTGTAAACATACAAACCAAATCAGCGTCTTAACCTACGGTGACAGTTCGTTACTCCGATTTACCCGTCGCCACGCGACCCGATACGCTCTCAATGGCGTCAATCGCCGACTGGTAACCCGCCATAATGTCCCGCTCCTCGCCCCCCAAATAAACGCGCCCAAAACTGCCAAAGGCGCGCACCTCCAAAATATTCAGTTCCGCCGCCTTCTCCGCTTCATTTGCCGCCAGCGCCGCATATGCCGCCGGCTGCACTTCCATCACATACAACGTCTGCCCCGCCAGAATCATGTGCCCGTGCCGCATCCGGTTAATAAGCTGCACCTGGTGCGCATCAATGTTGCGGATAATCTGGCTGGAAACCACGCGCGGCTTCAGCCGATCCTCTTCCTGCACTTCCAACGCCGCCAGCACCGCCGCCCCTGCCGCCCGCACCCGCGCCTGGCTGCTGGAATGAATTTCCAACAACCCATACAGCCGTTCCACAATTTGCATCCCTGGGAAAACAGACGTAGCCTTCAAGGCAATGTCCGTGATGCGGTTGATCTCAATGCCGGGGGATATTTCAATCCACAAAGAGGCGTCACCTGGCAAGGGCAAAAAACCGCTGGCGACCGTGCCCAAAAAAGCGGCGTGCTGCGGCTGCAAACTGTCCAAAAAAACGTAACTGCGCAGTTCAACGGACATAAACCATCCCTTCCTAAACTGTAGGGGCGTATTGCATGCGCCTACGTATTGCATACGCCCACGTATTACATACGCCCTTCGACCATTAAACGGTGATCTCCACGCGATTGCCATCTGGGTCCAGCACGACGCTCTCGTAATACCCGTCGCCCGTGCGCCGCGGCCCATCCACGACCGCGTACCCATCCTGTCGCAGCCGCCGCGTCAAAGCATCCACTGCCGCCTCAGACCCCACCCCCAGCGCCACATGGGCGTAACCAGGAGCCTGGGCCAGACGCGCCGCGCTGGACACATCTGCTCTAACCATCAGTTCTAAACGAGCGCCGCCGTCAAAACGGAGAAAATAAGACGAAAACTGTTTCGCTGCATTCACATACAGCGGCCCGGCTTGCGCCTGAAAATACGTCTCATAAAACGTTTTCAACCGTTCCAGGTCGTCCGTCCACACCGCTATGTGCGCAATCGTTATGGTCATCGCCTGGAAATCGCGCCCCTCTTCACTCAAATAGGGGCCAGGTCGGTGGGTTTGGCAGGCTTGCTCGTCGCTTTCTTCGGTCGGGCGCGGGTCGTCCGGCTGCGCGTCGCCTCGTGTTGGTGGATCAGGTAGCGCACGCCCAACATAAATTCAGGGTCATATTCCAGGTTATCGCACACGTCGCAAACGTAAGCGGGCGTGCGCGGCACCAACATCATGTGACCATCCAGCCAGCAAACGTAATTAACTTCCTGGCGCTGGATACGACCGATATGGCAATGAGGACAAACATTCATAAGCAAAATTCTCTGAAACCTGAGTAGAGCCGGATTTTTGCCACGAATTTTGCGAATTACACGAAAAAAAGTATCTAATTCGTAAAATTCGTGTCATTCGTGGCAGATTTTAGATCTACTGAACCTAATAATTCCCGCCGCTGGCGCGACCGCCGGCTGCCTGACTGCTGTGGTCGCTGACAATTTTTATGCCGGCGCTGGCCCCAATCCGCGTTGCGCCGGCGGTAATCATCGCCTGCGCATCGGCGTAAGTGCGCACGCCGCCGGCGGCTTTGACGCCCAAATCCGGGCCAACAACCCGCCGCATGAGGGCCACATCCGCCGCCGTGGCTCCGCCAGGACCAAAACCGGTGGAGGTCTTTACAAAATCAGCCCCCGCCGTCCTGGCTAACTGCGAGGCAATTACCTTCTCTTCATCCGTCAGCAGGGCGGCTTCGATAATCACCTTCACCAACGCATTGCCGGCATGTGCCGCGCGCACCACAGCCGCAATATCTTCCAACACCAGGGGATAATCCTGCGACTTCAGCGCCCCAATGTTAATCACCATGTCAATTTCTGTGGCCCCGTCGCGGATAGCCTGCTGCGTTTCATACGCCTTGACCACACCGGGCGTGGCTCCCAGGGGAAACCCCACCACCGTGCACACTTTCACGTTGGAATCTTTCAAAAGCTGCGCCGCCAGTTTGACGTGAGCAGGGTTGATGCAGACGGAAGCAAAATGGTACGTTTTGGCTTCATAGCAAAGCTGGGCTATTTCCGCCTGGTTGGCGTCGGGTTTGAGAAGGGTGTGATCGATCATGCCGGCAAGGTCGTCGCTCTGCGGTCGCGCCCCCAATCCGGCGGACACCCGCGCCGCGCCTGCCTGCACCACTTTTTGCACCTTGTCGGCGCAGTTTTGTACGCAGTGCCCATCCGTGCAGGCGCAGCTTTGGGCGGAGACCGGCGTTTGCGCCTGGTTCAGCCGCAGCAGCACCTCGCGCGTGATCTCTTCGATTAGCTGGTTAACCTGTCCGGCATTCAACGTCGCCATGCTTCAGACGTCCTACCCTTGCATTTACCAAACTTTTCTGGAATTTCACCGCAAAGACGCCAAGAGCGCGAAGTCTTTCTCTTTATCTTGGCGTCCTTTGCGTCTTTGCGGTAAAAACAACTATCCTTTGGCAAACCGTTTTTCAATGGAGTCAATCTTATCCACGCGGCGCGCGTGCCGCCCGCCGCCAAACTCCGTTTGCAACCACACCAGGGCAATCTGCTGCGCCAGGCTGGGGCCAATCAACCCTGCCCCCAACGTCAGCACGTTAGCGTTATTGTGCTCGCGGCTGTTAATGGCGGTGGCCTGATCATAACACATTGCCGCGCGCACGCCCGGCACCTTATTTGCCGCCATACAACTGCCGATGCCCGCCCCGTCCACCACAATGCCGCGCCACGCCTGCCCATTGGCTACCATGCGCGCCACCACGTAAGCAAAATCCGGGTAATCCACCGCCTCCGTGCTGTGCGTGCCGCAATCCGCCACGGCGTAACCCGCCGCTGCCACCGCTTTCTTAAGCTGTTCCTTCAACCCGTAGCCGCCATGATCCGCGCCCAAAGCCACCACCCGCTGCCCGGCGCTGACCATCGCGATGGGCGCAGTGGCTGCCGGCAGCGCCGCTTCGTCCACAAACGTGATGCGCCGCTCCAGGGCCGTTTGCCGCGCCAGTGGGGTGAGAATGGTCTGTGCCGGCAGCGCTTGTTGCGAGTTTGCCGGCATTTGCCCCACATCCGCCGCATCCACGATCAGTCGCTGCGACCTGGCTGGCGCAGTTGGCTGCGGCTGCCCCAGGAGCCGCGTGACCACTTCGCGCACCATGGCCTCCACATCTTCGCGTCTAACGCTCATATGCTACCACAAACTGTCGTGCCTGTTTAGAAGTTC
>CAYQYJ010000322.1:0-2136 GCA_964421605.1 uncultured Ardenticatenaceae bacterium
GGTTGGCGACGGCGTCTATGATTAACTGCGCCGGGCCGTACTCACGCTGCGGGCTGCCGGCCACAACGCCGCCCAGACGATGCGCCAGCAGTTGCATCCCGTAGCAAATACCCAGCACGGGCAATCCGCTTTCCAACACGTATGCCGGCAGCGTCGGCGCGCCCGGATCATAAACGCTGTTCGGGCCGCCGCTAAGAATAAACCCTTTGGGCTGCCAGGCCATCACCTCGGCTGCCGCGGCTCGCCAGGAAACCAGGCGGCAAAAAACGTTGGCTTCCCGCACTCGCCGCGCAATAAGCTGGGCATATTGCGAACCGTAATCAAGAATGATAATCGTGTCGTGTTGCATGGGCATACGAAGGTAGAAATTAGAAGGAAGACATCAGAAGGACTGACCGTTGAGCAGTTACACTTATTCCAGCACTATCTTGCCATCGCTCATGTCGGTGATAACGGCGGCGGCAAAGATGGGCACGCCCCAATGCGCCAGGGCTGCCCGCCCGCCTTCAAAGCTTTTTTCGACAACGGCGGCAATTCCCACTAACGAGGCGCCGCTGGCTTGCACGATGCGCGCCAGCGCGTCAATGGTCTGCCCGCTGGCTAGAAAGTCGTCCACGATCAAGATGCGGTCGCTGACGACCAGGAATTCAGGCGAAACCATCAGCCTGACTTCGCCGCCTTTGGTGTGGCTGGGCGCAGTCGCCAGCCAGACAGGCTCTTGCATGGTGATCGGTTTGTGTTTGCGGGCATAGACGACGGGAATATTGTCCAGGGCGGCGGCGGTCATAATTGCCGGCATGATCCCGCTCACCTCCGCCGTCAAGATACGAGTCGGCTTTGTGTGCGCAAAATAGCGGGCCATCTCCGCCCCTATGTCCATCATGAGCGCCACGTCCACCTGATGGTTCAGGAAACTGTCTATCTTCAGAATCCCCCGCCCCAGATTTTGGCCTTCCTCTAAAATGCGTTGGCGTAATGCCTCCATACCTCTCTCCCTATGTCAACAACATCTACGTCATTATACAGGCTGTGGCGGTGAAAGGTAAGGGGACGACAGCGCCAACCAATTAGCAGCCAACTCGCTTTTTCCCATCTTGACACTCTTTTGTTTGTAAACTATAATTCGTTCAAAATATATTGAAAGTTCCGAACAACCTTTGAGGTTAATCCCATGAAAACTTTGATTCAAGATGGCTTGATAGCCGTCGAAGAGAAACTGCAAGCGTCCACAGATTCTCATGTGCCCCTGTTACAAGATACTTCTACCCATACCATTTCGGCGGGAGGCAAACGGCTGCGCCCGCAGATTGCTCTGCTGGCTTATCTGGCGGCGGGCGGTCAGGAACTGGCGCAGGTTGTGCCCATTGCGGCGGCGGTGGAACTGGTGCACACAGCGACGCTCGTCCACGATGACATCAACGACCACAGCCTGACGCGACGAGGTAAAGTGACCATTCACGCCCGCTGGGGACGCACGTTTGCCCTGCTAACGGGTGATTTTCTCTTTGCCCGCGTCTACGAGATGATGGCCCCCTATGGCGCGGACTATAACGTCATTATGTCTACGGCTTGCGTCAAACTGGTAGAAGGCGAAACGCTGCAAGCGGCGGCGGCTAAAGCGGGTCAGATGGATCGGGAAACGTATAAGCAGATCATCTCCCTGAAAACAGCCAGCCTCTTTGAAGCCGCGGCGCAGATGGGGAGCATGTTGGGCGGCGCGTCACCGGCTGTGGTGGAAGCGCTGCGCCGCTACGGTTATCACCTGGGGCTGGCTTTCCAGATTGTGGACGATGTGCTGGACATTGTGGGCGACGCCGCCGCTATGGGCAAGCCAACGGGCATTGATGTGGCGCAGGGCATGGGGGCGCTGATGGCGCAGAATGGGCATGGTCAGGCAGCAGCGCCTGCGGCAGTAGCGGTAGCGGATGACCCGGTACAGGCTATGATGGCTCGCCTGCGTAGTTCGGGCGCGGTTGAAGTAGCCCGGCTGCAAGCGCAGGAGATGGCGCAGCGCGCGCGGGCGGCGCTGGCTGACATCCCCCCATCCCCAGCCCGCGACGAACTGGAACATTTGATCACGCTGGTGATGGAACGGGATCATTAACCGTAGAGACGTTACATTTGGACATTGAGAAA
>CAYQYJ010000322.1:2236-4762 GCA_964421605.1 uncultured Ardenticatenaceae bacterium
ACTGTTTCCAGAGGAAAGCCAAAGTTAACGACCTTGAAATCGGCGCCATCGTAGACCACCGCCGCGCCATCTCCCGCGCCGCCGCTGTAGTTGAGAGCAACAGTAGAACCGTCGCTGCTTCCCAGGCGGTCAGGATAACGCACGTCATAATATCCCTGGTTGCTGTCGTCGAAGCTGCCTGTGATGCCCTGGAAAATGCCGCCGGGGATGCCGGCAAACGCATAGGTATTGGCGTCATCCCCCACATAAGCCGCCTTCAGATAGGTCTGGTAGAAGGTTGGGTCCACGCCATAGGTGGGCCGCGCCAGGTCATACCCAATCTCCGCCCCAGAAATGAGCAGCCGCCCGCCATTGTCCAGATAGCCTGCCAGCAGCGCCCGTTCGGCGCTGTTCAACGAGGCGTTCGCCGTCGAATCCTCCCCCACAAACCAATTCACCGCCTGATAATTCGCCAGCGTAATGGTCTGCCCAGCCACGACCTCATTCACAGCGCTGTCAAAAGCAATGTCGCAGCCAGCCAACGCCTGCGCGTGCTCAACAGCATAATCAAACCGGTTCATGCGCTCCAGAAACATCCGTTCCGTGTTGCCCAACGTGGGCCCATCGTATTGGGTGATCATGCTGTTCTTGTCCAGGCGGTCAAAGCCGTCTACCAACAGCATGGACGTCTCACCGCCGCCGCTTGGGGCACGCACCGCCGCTACAGGCGTGGGAAAAGATTCGCCGCCAGCGTTCAGAGCCGTGACGCGGAAGAAGCGTAGTTCACCCGGCTGCAAGCCAGTAACCGTCAGGCTGGTATTGTTAGTGACCGTTCCATTGTCGAAACCGCGCCCATTTTCGCTTTGATACACTTTATAGCTGCTGGCGGCATCTCCGCCCGCGCCGCCAGCCGGCGGAGATGCCCAACTGATCGTTACCTGCCCAGGCCCCGTCGTGCGCGCCAGCAAATGCGTCGGCATTTCGGGGAGCAAATGAACGGGCAAGCCGTCGCGGTCAGCAAAGTAACGCACGATTCCCTGCAAAGCGGCGCGGGCGGCAATCTGGCGGAAGCGCGGCTCCTTGAGATCGTCCGCGTCCCCTGGGTTTTCGGTGTCGTGGAAAGCAATCTCTACCAGCGTGCCAGGCATGGTGGAAAGTTCGCGTAGTTCGCCAAAGTTAGCGCTTTTCAAGCCGCGATCGATCCAGTTGGGGTTCCAATCGGCGCGTAAATCGTTGACAAGTTCTGCCTGCACAAAGTTGCGCAGCTCGACGCTGCCTGGCGTGGCCCCGCCGTCATAGATGAACGATTCTGTGCCGCTGGCGTTGCAGCAGTTGGTGTGCCAGGAGAGAAAAACCGCGTCTTCGTTAGCGTACCCTTTGGCTAACTCCCACTCGGCATAGAGGGGGCGGGCGACCACGTCATTGGGGGCGTCGCCGTATCCCTGGAAGGCGGCGTAATGCAGGGCGGCTTCTTCAAAGCGCGGTTCGCCGCTGTCCCCCACGCCGCCGCCAAAACGCACAGCGTCGGCAATAACCACCTGGTCCAGGTCGCTGGATTGGTTGAGCAAGGTGACGGAGCCAGCGCTGCCGGCATCAAAATAATACTCCCCCAAGAAACGCCACGTTTGCCCATGCACTTCTTGCGACAGGTTGACTGCCGTTTCGCCGCCCGCATGGTTGACCACGTAACGCGCGTCCACGCTGCGGTTGCCGCTGTGTAAATACCAGACGTATACAGGATACCAGCCAGCCACAGGAATGGCAGGCGTCCAGGTAGCCGTCGCGGTAGCCGTGTTGGCTGTATAAGCATAGCGGTAAGTCAGGCCGCCATAACCTGGCGAGAGGCTGGTGGTCCAGGCGCCCGTTTCCACGTAACCTGGCGCGCCCCCGTCATTATCCACGACTATTTCTTGAGCATTGACCGACCGTTCGCGCACCAGCCAGACGTTCGCGCCCGCATTCCATAAATAACGCGCCAGATAATAGACGACAGCTTCGGCGTTGGAAAAATCTTCCACGATGCCGTATGTATTGCCCCGCTGCGTCAGCCAACTGCTGCCACTCCACAGCCAGCCATGCCCTGGACTGAGCCAGACCGTTTTGCCAGAGAGCGCCCCTGTTGGCTGCCCTTGACCAGGAACCGGGGGGGTGTCAACTGCCGGGCCGCGGCGGTCAGGCGCAGGATCGCTGTTGCCGGGCAGGGTCGGGATGGGGCGGGGTACGGGCGGCAGGAAGTCGGAGAGGGCGCGAAAGACGCCCCGCGCATCGGCGACGCGCACGTGGATGTCGCGCAATCCCAGCGGATGCAGCGCCTGGACGATGGCGGCGACGATGGCATCGCTGCGGTAGGCGTCGAAACTCTCTGCCAGGAAGGCGGGCGGCAGGCGTAAATCCACCGTAGCCTCGCTCCCCCTGATGGTCACCCGCGCCAACTGCGCGCCCGGCGGCAGTGGGGAGTCGCTGGCTTGCAGCAGGCTCAGCAGTTGGTTGGCGGCGCTGGCGGGCGATTGCGAAAATGCCGGCACAGCCGCCCCCAACACCAACAGC
>CAYQYJ010000323.1:0-4722 GCA_964421605.1 uncultured Ardenticatenaceae bacterium
GCCACAGTGACGGGTTGCCAACATCAACAAAGCTGGCAACCCGTCACCTGATCAACGCCAGATGTCAAAAGCGTCGGCGGTGGCGCGGTAGCCCGTGGAGGCGGGGTTCCTTTCGGTGGAGATGACCAGGGAGAGGGTGTGCTCGCCAAAAGGGACGCCGTTGGTCTGGAATAGCAGTTGCTGCTGCAAGGGTGTGGGAGCGTAAAGGTCAACCGTTTGCACGAACACGCCGTCGAGATAGACATCAACCATGCCAAAATTGCCGCCTTTGCCGCCAATGAGGGCCACGTCTGTGCCGGCATAATCAAAGCTCAACGAATCCCCTGGAACCTCCGAATAGAGCACAAACCCGGCGCTGGAGTTGGCCACAGAGATAACGCTCCAGGCGCCGTTGGGCATAATGCTGGCGCGATCTTCCTCTACGCGGGTGCGGTTGATGGTTTGTGTCCAGGAAATGCCGGCATCATCCGACTTATAGATGCCTGTGTACGTAGCCGCATAGACAGTCTGGTCGCTGCCATACGCGGGCGAAACATCCAGCGCCGTCACGTAGGCGTCCGTCAGGCTGGTGGGATGCAAACTGGCGCCGCCATCTGTGGATTGCAGCACCCCTCTTTCCAGAGTAGCCACATACATCACGCCATCAAGGGCAAAATCAGGCGAGAAGGCAAAGTCCAACAGCGTCACGTCCGCAGAACCCATTGCGCGCTGCCAGGTAGCCCCATTATCCACAGACTTATACAGACCACGTACGGCAGGTTCCCCGGTGGGCCGACTAATGAACAACGTCTGGTCGCTGCCATAGCTGGGCGAAAGCACCACCCGCGAGACGCAGCACTCGGTAGGGAAGCTGCCCAGGCGGGTCCAGTTGACGCCTCCATTCACAGAACGGTAAAGACCGTAGTAGAGACTGGAAGCATAGATTACCTGGTCTGTGCCGAACGCCGGCGAGAAGGCTACAGATTGAATGCCCACGCCGTTAAGTTGGGTGGGAACCCAACCCGTGGCGGCGCTGCGGGACAAGAATAGGCCATTGGTGCTGATGACGCGCCCATTCCAGACGACGTAGGGAGGATGCCCTGTTTCCAGGTTATCCACGCCCACAGCTACGGTCAGGTCGCTGCCAAATTCTGGGGAAAGAGCAACAGCGCGAGCGAATACGGGCGTATTGAGGACGGGGTTGAAGGTCCAGGAATTGCCGGCATTCAGCGACCGCTGCGGCCCCCAAACCGTACCCACCAACACCACCGGATTATTCGCATAATCCGCCGAAACCGCCGTCGGGTCAGGGTAGCCGTTTAGCATACCCGTCGTCAGCGGCGTCCACGACTGCGCCCGATCCTGGCTGCGCACCATGCCGCCGCCATAGGTGGCAGCGAACACCGTCTCATCTTGTCCATAATTGGGCGAGATGGATAGAGAACGCACCAGATAAGTCGGCAGAACTTCCGAGTAGCGCCAGGAAGCGCCTGCTGTACCCGATTTCCACATACCCTCAAATGTAGGCAGAAACAGCGTCTGATCCTGGTAGAAGTTGGGCGAGATAGCCAGACGGCGATTATGCACGTTGGTCTGTTCGCTCAACTCGCGATTAGGCTCAGGCAGCAGCGTCCAGTTCACGCCGCGATTGGTGGATTTGTACAGTTCGCCAGCCGCCGTCGAAACAAAAACTGTCCTGTCCAGCAGGAAACTGGGAGAAAGCACAATACTAATTGTATTCAGGTCATTGATAGCATTGTTGCGCGCACTCCAGGTGGCCCCGCCATCATTCGAGGTGAAAATGCCGGCGCCATACGTGCTGGCATAAATCGTCTGCGTCACCAGATAGCCGGGCGATACAACCAGGGTGGTGATGTCGTAGCCCACCATTTCAGCGCCAATTGGCGTCCATGTCAGCCCGCCACTGACAGACTTGAATAACCCCTTTCCTTCCAGGCCAACAAAGATTGTCTGGTCCACAGGGTAGTTGGGAGAAAAAGCGACAGTGTTACGCGGCACTACATCGAGAACCTGAACACTGTCTGAATGCCCATGTCCCATCTCATAAGCGGCGTTCACGCTGGGCAGATCAGCCAGCAGCGGCGTAATGGGACCATTAAATTCAGGCAAAAGCTGCTGCCGTCTGGCGGCAGATGGGGTGTATGCGCCGTCATCCATCGTCGGCGCATGGTCATGGCCGGGGTGTCCTTTTTGTTTACCGTCATCGTTGCCAATCGCCAGCAGCATCCAGCTTTCGCCGCCATCAACCGATTTGTAGCCATTCCCATCCGGGCTAATAGCCAGAATGGTTTGATCGAGATCAAAGTAAGGAGATAACGCCACCGCTACCGTAGGTGTGCCCATGATGGGGGCTAAATCTGTCCAGGTGTCGCCGCCATCGGTAGAGCGGTAGAGTCCGCTGTCTGTGGACGCGAACAAGATGCCGTCAGTGCTAAAGTCAGGCGACAGCGCCAGATTATTGACTTTTACGTTGGGGAAGTTGGGCACAACTTCCCAGGTCAGGCCGCCATCCGTTGAACGCAGCATGATGCGCACGCCCAAGGTAACCGAGAGCAAATCAGTGGTGGCAAAAACAGTCTGATCCTGAGCAAAGTTCGGGCTGACAACCACGTTGACCACGTCATCGTGTGGTTGGTGGGCATAGACGGACGTAGCGGGCCATGCTGCGATGCCCAACAGGGTGAACAGCATAACCGCCATCAGTAACTTCAGCCGAAATTGGGCAACTTTCGACATATAACTTTCTCTCCTAAATTAAGAGGGGGGCTGGATTTAAGGTTCAGCCAGCGCTTCTGTCAGAACGCGACCATCCACGTTCTTAGGTGGGTCCCAGCCTAACAACTCATAGAGGGTGGGAATGATGTCAACCAGGGAGGTGTCCCCCTCTGTGTAAACGCCATTTTCAATACCTGGGCCACGCATCATCAGCAGGGCTGAAGCTGTTGTTTGCCCGGAATGACCACCCACCACCGGGTAGTCAATGTTGGGCACTATGATCTCATAACGCTGTTGGGCAAAGATGATCAAGTCGGGCCAAACAACTTTGGAATTATCCTCAACAGGATACTCTATCAACCATTCACTGTATAATTCGCCCCGTTTCCCGTCGCCGGGTCGCGCAAATTGACCGATAACATTATCTACGCCGCTAGCCATCTCATCTTGTGTTAATACCACAAACGGATGCACTGTCTCTCCCGTGATGGGGTGAACCGTTGTGTATGCTTCCAGGGCAGCAGCGACCAAAGGCGCATCGTTGGGGTCCCATAGGAATATGTTGCCCAGTTCAGCCGCGCCGCCATAGCGCCGTACTAATGATCCCAATCCCGCCTGGGCCACGATAGTCGCCAATGGCAGATCATGGTTCATATAGGTGACGCCGCTGTGATCTGAATAGATGACAACGTATGCTTTGTCCGCCAGGCCGCGCTGCACCAATCGTTTGAGTACCAATCCACTCATGGCATCGGCTTCAAAAACGACGTCCAGGGTAGGCTCACGGTTGGCATTGGGGTTGTATATATTGCTGTCGTCCCACATCACGTCTGGCGTGCCATTATCCGACCATTCCGATGGGTAGTTGGCTGCGCCGGCGCCATGCTGAATCTTATCTACGCTGGCAAAGTGAATGACCATCACATCAGGGTCTTCGACGTTAATGATACGCAAGGCGTTAAGCGCTATCCAGCGGTCTTCGGGATTGTTGGTTGGATTTTCGCCGGCATTCCCCACGCCATAGGAGTGCATACGGTACTCTTCAGGCGGATACAGGTTAATACCGTCGCGATCGGTATCCCGGTTGGCGTCAGAGGGGGGATCGCCCAGAAGGTATGGCTGGGGTTCAGACATATAATCCGTACGCAGCACGCCATCGGTAAGCAAATCAATTACAGTGGCTTCGTTGGTGCGCAGCAGATTATCCAGTTGGAATTTGCCAGAAATGAAAGCGGTAAAGATTTCGGGATCGCCGCCATAGCTGGGGTCTTGGGCTACATCAAAGATGGAAAGCGCCGGGTCGCCATCGGGACCAAAGCGCAGGTCTTCAGAGGTAATGTCGCCGGAAACAGGATACCCATTGGCATCCCAACCACGGAAAAAGACGCCAACGTAGGGAATGCCGGCAGTCCCCGGCCAACTTCCCGACAGCGCCGCAAACACATTCATGTCCGTGCCCGATGGCAAAGAACCCCGCCCAGACGGAAACGAGGCAGCCTGATTCTTGAATACGTTCAGGTTTGGCGTTAACTGGTTACCTGGAGCAGGATTGAGGTTACCGTCACGACCAATGCTCAAGTACTTTGGACTAAAACCATCAATCCCCACCAGCACAACCTTGGGGGTGTCATTGATAACAGCGAGGACTTCAACGCAACCTGTCACGCCATTGTTCAGGTTAGCATTAATCTGAAAAGTAGCCTCTTCTCCCTCTGGTAGCGTCACATTCGGTCTGGCAGTGACTACAAACTTGCGCGTCTGGCCCACATCTAGCCCCGCAAACATGAGCGTTAGGGCGGGCGTGCCTAGCGGAGAAAAACCACTGTCCACATTAGCCACGGTAGCCGACCAATCGGCGGCGTTTGAACTAACCGAAATGGCTCCTGCCGCCATGCCTGGTCCCGGATTCGCCACCTCCACCACAAATGTCGTCTGCGCGCCATTATTAACGCGGTGGGGGCGCGAAGCGTCAACCGTTACCTGGCTGAGCGCGCCGGGCACACAAGA
>CAYQYJ010000324.1:0-4702 GCA_964421605.1 uncultured Ardenticatenaceae bacterium
GGGGAAAACATCATCACAGTAGCGCGGCGCTTAATCGTGGTGGGTGTCAGCCCCCCCTACGGCGGGGCTGACACCCACTTTTATGGGCAATTTTTGGCGCATATGCGCCAAAAATTGCCCATAGCCGATGTTTTTCGCCCGTTCTGCCGGGTGGGCATGCAGCTAAAGACACCGCACAGTTTACTTAAGGTAGCAACTTGGGCTAGCTTAAAAACATAGCTGCCTTGCCGTCGCCCTAGCCTATCAGGTAAACTCTACGTCAGGGTTGGCGCCCGCTAAAGCGTTCGCTCTGGAATCGAGCCTTTGGTTCTGGCGTCGATGCTTCAGCCGGTTCCCGGAATACACCTGTTTCATCCTATTACAAAACGACTACCATGCTAACTGTTGGCTCTATCCTCGTGGTTGAAGACGAAACCAGTATCCAAAACGTCATTCGCACTTATTTGCAGAACGTCGGTTTTCAGGTCGTCTGCGTGGACAATGGGCCAGACGCCCTGGCGCGGGCGCGGGAAATGCGTCCCGATTTGATCGTGCTGGACCTGAACCTGCCGGGCATGGATGGCAGCGAAGTCGCCGCCCGCCTGCGGCAAGAGTCTGATGTCTACATCTTGATGCTCACTGCCCGCAGCGAAGAGAGCGACCGCGTGGCCGGGCTGCGCATTGGGGCGGACGATTATTTGACCAAGCCGTTCAGTCCGCGCGAGTTGGTGGCCCGCGTGGAAGCTATTTTGCGCCGCCGCCGGCCCGACCGCCTGGGGCCGGTGACTTACGATTTTCCACACGTCCGCATCCATCCTGACAGCCACGAAGTGCGGGCGGGCGACGAGGTGGTGGACCTGACCAGCACGGAGTTCAACGTGCTGCTAGAACTGGCGCAGCACGCGGGGCGCGTGTTGACGCGAGAACAACTGATTGACCGCGTTTGGGGCGTCAATTTTTACGGGAATGATCGCGTCGTGGACGTTTACGTGGGGCAGGTGCGGCGCAAACTGGAAAAAGCAACGGGACAGACGCTGATCCAGACGGTGCGCGGCGTCGGCTATAAGTTTGTGGATGAAACGGCATGAACCTGTGGCGGCAGCTTCGCTGGCAGATTGTGGCGGCTAATATGGTCGTGGTAATTGTGGGGGTGGTTCTGGTGCTGCTTATGGCGCATCTGATCACACGGGCGGTCACGCCAGCGGGGGTGCAGCAGGGGTTGGCGCAGTTGGCGGCAGCGCGTTCGGCAGCAGCAGCGGCGGCGGCGCAAGATGACCTGCTGGTTGCTTTCCGCCAATCCATCTTAACGTCAGTGTCTGTGGCCGCGGGGGGGGCGGTGATTACCGGCATTCTCTCCAGCCTCTTGCTCAGCCGCCAGATTTTGCGCCCGCTGCGCCAGTTAGCCGACAGCAGCCAGCGCATTGCGCACGGTCATTACGCCGAAAGGCTGACTGTGCCCCCCAGCGACGAACTGGCGCTGGTAGCCAATAACTTTAACCAGATGGCTGAAGCCCTGGAGCAGGTGGAACAACAGCGCATCGCCCTCATTGGCAATGTCTCCCACGAACTGCGCACGCCCCTCACGGGTCTTAAAGGCTATCTGGAAGGATTAATGGACGGCGTCTTCCCCAGCGACGAAGAGACCTTCGCTCACATGTATCAGGAGGTGCGCCGTCTGGGGCGGTTGGTAGACGATCTACAGGCGCTGTCTCAAGTAGAAGCGGGACAGATTTTGCTGCACCCGCAACCGTTTGACCTGATCCCCCTATTGGAACGGGTTATGGCGCAAATTCGGCCCCAGGCGGAAGCGCAATCGTTAAGTATGTCTCTGAATGCGCCAGCTACGCCTGTGACCGTTCTGGCTGACCCTGACCGCACTGCTCAGATTGCGCTCAATTTACTCAGCAATGCCATTCGTTACACGCCTGATGGGGGTTCCATTACGGTGCGCGCCAGCCGCCAGCCTGATTGCGCCCACATCACCGTTGAGGACACGGGCATTGGCATTCCCGCCGCCGCGCTGCCTTACCTGTTTGAGCGGTTCTATCGGGTGGACCCCTCGCGCGCGCGCAGCAGCGGCGGCAGCGGTATTGGATTGACCATTGCCCGCCACCTGGCCTGGGCGATGGGGGGTGAACTCACCGCCGCCAGCCCGGGACCCAACCAGGGCAGCGTTTTTACCTTTACTTTGCCCAACGCCGTGGAACAGTCCCTATAACCCCTTGGCGAAATATACATTACCTGACCAGCAATTCTCAATTTGGGCTTGGGTTAAAGTAAAACAACTTTCCTTATTGAGAATTGCTGCAAACCAAAGAAGTGACTGCCCAGCCGCAGACCAACACCGCTCGCTTTCGGGCGCGGCCGTATGACTGATGGATTCGATCACTTCCAACCCCACCAGCCGGTCTGCAAGGAGCCGTAGTGTCCAGCGCTCACTGCCTAGCGTGCCAGCGTAATGATCCCTTTCTCCAGAGCTGTGGTCACGGCCGCGGTCCGATCATCCACGCCCAGTTTGCCGTAAATATGAATGAGGTGGGTTTTGACCGTTGCCGTGCTGATGTGCAGACTTTTGCCGATTTCTTTGTTGCTTGCTCCTCTAGCCACCAATTGCAGCACTTCAATCTCGCGGTCGCTCAAGTTCTCTTCGGCTGGGGCACGCATCCGGATCATGAGGCGAGCGGCGACGGCCGGGGCCAGAACGGAGTCTCCCCTGGCGGCGGCGCGTATGGCGCGGAACAGTTCTTCACGGGGGGCATCTTTCAGCAAGTAGCCGGTGGCCCCGGCCTCGATAGCGCGCAGGATATCGGCGTCAGAATCGTAGGTGGTCAGGACGATGATTCGGGACGACGGCTGTTGGGCCTTGATCGCCTTAATTGCCCCCACTCCATCCAGGCCGGGCATGCGTAGATCCATCAGGGTGACGTCGGGGGCGAGGGAACCGTGCATCTTAACCGCCGTGTCGCCATCCGCGGCCAGGCCTATGACCTCAAAATCGGACTGGCCGGCTAACATTCCGGACAGCCCTTCCCGGACAACCGGGTGATCATCTGTAATCAAAATGCGGATTTTGTCCATAAGCAACCATCAAATCTGTCAACTCTTGAGTAGTCGACAGCTCTCCTTAGCTATAAATCGGGATAGAGACGACAACCGTCGTGCCCTCGCCAGGTTCGCTTTCCAGGGTCACTGAGCCCCCACATTTTTCGGCCCGTTCGCGCATCGCCTGCAAGCCGTAGCCGCCGGACAGGGGCGATGTCGCTGCCCCGGCGAAAGCCACGCCATTATCCTGAACGTCCAGCACAACTACGTCATCCATATACGAGAGGGTGAGCTGCACGTCCGTGGCCTGGGCATGTTTGCGAATATTAGCAAGCGCTTCCTGAGCCGCTCGCAGCAGCGTCACTTCGATATCGGGATGCAAGGGGATAGGGTCGCCGGTGGTGGTCGTGGTCAAGGGAATGCCGGTTTCTTCCCGCCAACGGACGGCCGTCCGTTCGATCGCATCCGGCAGTGATCGCTGATCCAGTGAATGCGGTCGCAAGGCGTGTACCACCCGGCGCGCCTGCTCCAGGCTGGTCCGAGCTGTTCCACGGGCCCGGTCGAGATGCTTTTGCAGGGTGTCCAGATCATCAGGCAGGGCCTGATCCGCCGCCTCCAGGTGCATAACGATGCTGGTGAACCCCTGGGCCAGGGTATCATGGATATCTCGCGCCAGCCGCTGGCGTTCTTCCAGAATCCCTGCGCGTCGTTCTGCTGCAGCCAACTCCGCCTGGGTTGCTTCCAACTGTTCAATAAGCTGCCGACGCCGCGTGCTCTGCCCAATAATGGCCGTTATCCACACGCCGAGGATGATGGCGCCCAGAGCCGTGAAGAGGAACGCCCAGATGGTGGGGTTTGTCAACGAGAACGTCGCGCCAGCATCGGCCAACTGCGCGTAAATGATAGACCCCGTCAGAATGAGGACGGCAATCACGCCATAGCGGAGGGGGAGATGGCGAAAAACCTGGCTGAATAGACCGAAGAGGGTGAAGTAATAGGCAGGTGACATATTGACCAATGCGAACCAGAGAACGATGACGCCAATGATGACGATGAAGCGGAAGATGGCGTTTTTGTCCAAATCATCTGATTTCCTGTAGGCCAGCTTTAATCCGCCCCAATGCCAGAGCAGCAAGATCCCCGTCAGCAAGAGCACTACCCAGACCGGGGCTTTACGGTCATCGTCCAGCAGCATTAGCCACGTGGAAACGATGACGGCGGCGTAGAAGATCGCTTTCCACAGCCAGTCCCACTTGACCCAGACGTCTTTCTGCCTTTCCTGCTTCGTGTTCATAGTAGATGCCAATGAAAGTCACCAGCTTTTTCAACTACCGTTCGAGGGTTCTCCTCGAGCAGAAAAAGCTGGCGACTATTTCTTTCAATTACACCCAGTGTACCATTACTCCCAGCGGAATGTGAAACGAGATATCACCAGGCCCAGGATGAGCACTACCGCGACTACCGCCACTGATGTCGGGTTCCAGGTTCCCTTCAACCAGAGGTCTTCGATCAGGATGACGACGTGCGTCAGCGGCAACCATCCGGCGATCTGTTGCACGAAGTCGGGCATGATGTAGCGAGGCATGGCCGCGCCGGACAGGAAGAGCATGGGGTAGAAAATAGCCATCCCTACTGCCTGGGCCGTTCGGGCGGAGGGCATGACGCCGGCCAGGACGAAGCC
>CAYQYJ010000325.1:0-4685 GCA_964421605.1 uncultured Ardenticatenaceae bacterium
TGGCGGTTTTCGCTCGTAGTAACCGCTTTAGCGGTTCGGACGGCTAAACTTGTGCTGAGCATAGTCGAAGTAGTCGTCACTACGAACTTATTTCTGGATTTACTAAGTGATTGTCCGGCATAAAGGGCGGTTTAGAAGTTCAACTTCTTGGCAGAAGTTGAATTTCTGGCTAAATCTGGTCGTGGATAATCACTGAGGCATTTGCACAGGAATATGGACCAAGATGATGCGGGTTACGTAGATGAATTCTGCGTAACCCGCAAAGTCTCAATTTTCAACCAGCCCGCCCACCGGGGCAGATGGGGGCAGGTCTGGCAAGGCAAACGAGATGGCCGTAACCAGAGACCAAATTGTGCAGTGGCTGGAGAACCTGGCTGCTGTTCTGCTTGACAACAAAGAGTATTTGACGCAGCTAGATTCAGCCATTGGCGACGCGGACCATGGCATTAACATGACGCGCGGCTTCAATAAGGTGATGGAAAAACTGCCCGGCGTGGCTGATAAGGATATTGGCAACATCCTGAAGACCACGGGAATGACGCTCATTTCCAGCGTGGGCGGGGCCAGCGGCCCTCTTTATGGCACGTTTTTCATGCGCAGCGGCATGGCGGTGGGCGCGAAAGAGACGCTCAACCATGAAGACCTGTATGAACTGTTGAAAGCGGGCGTAGACGGTATCGTGCAGCGCGGACGGCCCGTGTTGCAAGACAAAACGATGTTTGACGCCTGGTCGCCGGCTTTGGATGCTTTGCGGGCGGCGTTGGATGCCGGCATGGAACTCATCCCGGCCCTGACGCAAGCCGTCGCCGCCGCCGAAACAGGCATGAAGAACACTATCCCCCTGCAAGCCCGCAAAGGGCGCGCCAGCTATCTGGGCGAACGCAGCATCGGGCATCAAGACCCCGGCGCCACGTCATCCTACCTGATGTTAAAAACTTTATTAGACACCCTCCAACCCGCCTGACGTGAGATGAAAATTTTGCCGCGATTTCACGAATGGCACGAATTTTCTAACCACTGACCACTCGCCATCATCCATGAAAATGGAACGCTGGCTTCCAGCCGGCAGGAACAAACCAACAGTTTGTCCTCCTTTAGTGATCAGCGCTTCTGACCACTATCCACTTTTCACTGACCCCTATTCTTCAAGGAGTGAATCACAATGGCTAAATATGTAGCAGCAATTGATCAAGGTACAACCAGTACCCGTTGCATGATCTTCAATCATTCTGGCGAACCGGTGGGCGTGTACCAGATGGAACATGAGCAAATCTACCCCAAACCCGGTTGGGTAGAGCATGATCCAATGGAAATCTGGGCGCGCACCCAAGACGTCATCAAGGAGGCGCTGCGCAAGGCTGGGGCCACCGCCGCGGACATTGCCGCTGTCGGCGTCACCAACCAGCGCGAAACGACCGTTGTCTGGAACAAGAAAACCGGGAAACCGTATTACAACGCTATCGTCTGGCAAGACACGCGCACGGACAAGATTTGCAACACGCTGGCGGCTGACGGCGGACAGGATCGCTTCCGTTCGCACGTCGGTTTGCCGCTGGCGACCTACTTCTCTGGGCCCAAGATCCGTTGGGTGCTGGACAATGTAGACGGCGTGCGCGAAGCCGCCGAACGCGGCGAGGCGGTGTTTGGCAATATTGACACCTGGGTTATCTGGAATCTGACGGGCGGCGTGAATGGCGGCGTCCACGTGACAGACGTGAGCAACGCCAGCCGTACTATGTTGATGAACCTGTATACCCTGGATTGGGACGCGGACATTGCCGCCACCATGGGGGTTCCCCTGAACATGCTGCCGGCAGTGCGCTCCTCTTCCGAAGTCTATGGCTACACCACGGAGAACGGCCCGTTCGGCGGGCGCATCCCGGTCAGCGGCGACCTGGGCGACCAGCAAGCGGCAACGGTGGGCCAGGCGTGCTTCAGCCCCGGCGAAGCCAAAAATACCTATGGCACAGGCTGTTTCATGCTGTTGAACACGGGCACGGAAGTGGTGCCGTCTAACAACGGGCTGTTGACCACTTTGTGCTACAAGTTCGGCAATGAGCCGGCTGTGTATGCTCTGGAAGGGTCTATCGCCATCACGGGCGCGCTGGTGCAGTGGCTGCGGGACAACCTGAAGTTGATTGACTCCTCGCCTGACGTGGAAACACTGGCGCAAACGGTGCAAGATAATGGCGGGATTTATTTCGTGCCGGCATTCTCCGGTCTCTTCGCCCCCTACTGGCGTTCCGACGCGCGCGGGGCCATCGTGGGCATGACCCGCTACGTCAATCGCGGTCACTTTGCCCGCGCCACCCTGGAAGCCACCGCTTACCAGACCCGCGAAGTGCTGGACGCCATGAATCAAGACTCTGGCGTAGACCTGACTGCCCTCAAGGTAGACGGCGGCATGGTACACAATAACCTGTTGATGCAGTTCCAGGCGGACGTGCTGGGCGTGCCCGTTATCCGGCCCAAAGTCGCCGAAACCACCGCCCTGGGCGCGGCTTATGCCGCCGGCCTGGCTGTGGGTTTCTGGAAAAACACCGACGAAATGCGCGATAACTGGGGCATTGACAAGACCTGGCATCCCAACACCGCCAGCAATGCCAGCACCGAACTGTACGCCCATTGGAAGAAAGCGGTCACCCGCACCTTCGATTGGATGTAGGCGCTGACGTTTTTTAAGTAGGGGCAGGTTTCATACCTGCCCCTACGCAAACAGGTTCAGGCGGGAGTAAAAATGGACAGGTTTCACGCATTAGTCATTGGCGGCGGCGGGACTGGCGCTGCCGTTGCCCACGACCTGACCCTGCGCGGTCTGCAAGTGACGCTGGTGGAGCGCGGCGAGTTGACTTCGGGCACCACAGGGCGTCATCATGGCCTGCTGCACAGCGGCGCCCGCTATGCTGTCAAAGACAAGGAGTCGGCGATCGAGTGCATTGAAGAAAACATGATCTTGCGCCGCATCGCGCCAGGCACATTTGAAGAAAATGACGGTCTCTTTGTCGTCATTAACGACGACGACATGGCTTACAGCCATGAATTTGTGGAAGGCTGCCAGGAATGCGGCATCCCCGTCAGACGCCTCAGCCGCGAGCAAACGCTGCGGCTGGAGCCAAACCTGAACCCGGCGGTAAGAATGTCCGTGCAGGTGCCAGATGCCACCATGGATGCCATGCGGATGCCGCTCCGTTTCTTCGCTACGGCTAAACACCATGGGGCTGTCATTAAGCCGTTCACGGAAGTGGTAGATTTCATCAAATATGGCAGCGTCGTCTCCGGCGTGCGCGTGCATGACCTGACCAACGATAAAGTGTATGAAATCAAGGCGGACATCGTGATTAACGCGGGCGGGCCCTGGAGCGGCAAAATCTCCCATATGGTAGACGTGGATGTGCCCATCCGCCCCTCGCCCGGCGTGATGCTGGCGCTGCGAGGCCGGCTGTGCAACATGGTTATCAACCGGCTGCACCGCTCTGGCGATGGGGACATCATTGTGCCCCAGCGCGGGCTGTCCGTGGTAGGAACCAGCTCCTGGGTGGTGGACGACCCAGACGACCTGGGCGTGCCCGAAGAACACGTGCAGTTGATGGTGGAAAAAGGGGCCGAACTGATTCCGCAGGTAAAAACCGCCCCCTTCCGCGGCGTCTGGTCGGCGGCGCGTCCGCTCATTGGGCCGCGCGGCGCGGATACCGGGCGGGAACTGAGCCGCACCTTCAAATGCTTCGACCATGCGGATGAGGGCGTGGAAGGGTTTGTGACGATTACGGGCGGCAAAGCGACGACGCTGCGGGGCATGGCAGAAGCGGCAGCCAACGTGGTTTGCCAGAAACTAGGCGTAGACGCTCCCTGCCGCACGCGCGAGGTGGTGCTGCTGCCCCACGCGGCGTATTATGGCTAGGGTCAGACTGGAGCAGTCTCGGAGACAGCTCCACTCTCTCATCTCATAGGTGACCGCATGGCGGAAGTTGAAAGGACGTTTCGGGTATTTCGTTATAAACAAGGGCAGGCAGCCCCCACTTACCAGACATTTAAGGTAAAAGCAGGCCCGCGCACGACGATATTAGAGGCGCTGCAAGAAATCCGGCGCACGCAAGATCGCACGCTCATTTTGCGCCACTCCTGCCATCACGCCTCCTGCGGCACCTGTGGCATGCGGGTCAACGGGCAAGAAGCGTTGGCTTGCGTCACCAATGTGCAAGAATTAGGCACGGAAACGGTGTTGGTGGAGCCCATCAACAACATTCCGCTGGTGGCGGACCTGGTGGTGGATATGGGTGGATTCTATGAGCGGTATGTGGAGGCAAACATGCCCTACATCCGCCAGAGTGAATTTGAACCAGACGCCGCTTTGCCTGAGGGCATCGCCCGATACACGCGCTACGAAAACTGTCTGGAATGCGGCTTGTGCGTCTCTGCCTGCCCCGTCGTGGGCAGCACATCCGCCTACTATGGGCCCGCCGCCCTGGCTGCCGCCTGGCGCGTCGTAGCTGAGCCACGTGGACAGGACGCGCAGGCGGCGTTGGATTGGGTGGATAATGAAAACGGCTGCTGGCGCTGCCATGTGGCGTATGAATGCACGGAAGCCTGCCCTTCCAACGTGGACCCAGGCGGCTCCATTATGGCTCTGCGCCGCAAACTAACCGGGCGCAAGTTCCGCCGCCTGCTCCGGCTGGAAAGATAAAGCG
>CAYQYJ010000326.1:0-2444 GCA_964421605.1 uncultured Ardenticatenaceae bacterium
TGAGGCGCAGACGCAGCAGGTCGTCGCGGAAATAAGAGTGGGCTTTCAGAATGGGCTGGTTATCCTCGTTGTAGCCTGTTTCCGCAAAGGAAATTAAGGGGGCGCCCACAGGCAAAAGCAGCGGGTCAGCAATCGCTGGCGTGGTCAGAATGGGAACAATGTCCGACAGGTAGTAGGCAAGGCGCTGCCGGCAATAATCCCCTAGAAACACATACACAGGCAAGCAAAAGTCGTCGTCCTGAAAAGGCGTCTGGATCAGGTGCGCCGGAATCTGGTTTTCCGTCAGGATAACGGGCTGATCATCCTCCAGAAACAACTTACGCACCACCACCATTTCCACGCCGCTGTCTAGCTCCAGGTCGGCAGCCACGTCAGCCGCGGCGGGTTGGCGCTGCACCGATAGAATTTGCGTGGAAGGGGTATAGCCGTGCGCCTCTAAAACGGCAGCATAGGACCACATCTCTTCCAGGCGGATTTTTATTTGCAGCCCTGGCTTGTTGACAAACGTGCCTGCGCCCTGCTTGCGAAAGATAACGCCCTCGCTCTCCAGCCGCCCCAGAGCCTCGCGCACCGTGGTGCGGCTGACGCCCAATGCTTCCGCCAGCTCTGTTTCCGAGGGAATGCGCCCCTCGGCAAATTCGTCGTTGACGATTTGCTGTTTGAGGTGAGATTTAACCTGTTCCGAAAGAGAAGGGGCGCGTTTAAGCATTCCAGTACAGCTTTCCAAAAGCAGAAACCCAAAACCAGTCATATGGTATGGTTGTATGACAAATTTTATCGCGAAAGAAAGCGCTGTCAAGAGGAATTTTTCTGTCCCTCTGTCCAGTTGTAAAGGTTGTTTGAACGGGGTAATCTTGGGGGTATGATAATTATCTAAATCGGGTTGACTCTTTCAGGAAGGCGTATTGAACAATGCCGGCATCTTTCGACCACAAACAAATCATCACCGACAATCGTCTGCGCGGCATGTGGCGGCTGCTCACAGGCTTTCGCGGGCTGTACGTGGGCGCCACCATCACCGTAGGGCTGGCGGCTATCGCCCGCACGGCTTTCTATTACCTCATTCGCTACTTCACGGACGACGTCTTGGGCCAGGCGGATATGCGCGCCCTACTTCCTCTGGTGGCATTGGGGTTTGTGGCCCTGGCTGTGTTCCAGGGCATATTCACCTACTTCAGCGGGCGCTGGTCTGCCGCCGCCGCTGAAGGCATTACCCGCCGCCTGCGCGACTACCTCTATGACCACATCCAGCGCCTGCCCTTTAGCTACCACGACCACACCGCCGCGGGCGAACTGATCCAGCGCGCCACGTCCGACGTAGACGCCGTGCGTCGCTTCTACCAGGATCAGGCTATTGGCGTGGGGCGCATCAGCCTGCTCTTTCTGGTCAACTTTATCGCCTTGCTCACCCTGAACACGCGGTTGGCGCTGATCTCCGTCATCCTCATTCCCATTGTGTTGGGTACGTCCATCCTGTTTTTCCGCAAACTGTCCGCTTTGTATGAAGCGTTTCAGGAACAGGAAGCGAAGCTATCCACCACCTTACAAGAAAACCTGAGCGGCATTCGCGTGGTGCGCGCTTTTGCGCGGCAGCAGTACGAGCAGGACAAGTTTGAAGCGGATAACTGGGAGCGGTTTCGGCGCGGGCGCAGCCTGCTGCTGATGCACGCCGCCTTCTGGCCCTCTACGGATTTGCTGGTGGGGGCGCAGTTGTTGATTGGTTATTATGCCGGGGCGCGGCTGGCGATTGCCGGCACAATCACCGTCGGCACCTTCCTGGCTTACCTGGGCATTTTAGGCTGGATCATCTGGCCCATGCGCCACCTGGGCCGCCTCATTGTAGACCTTTCCACAGGCGTTGTCTCCTTTGGTCGCGTCATAGACATTATCCGCGCTGAACGAGAACCCGTAGACGTCGGCTCCTACCAGCCAGATGGTCCCTTGCGCGGCGACGTTGTATTTAACGAAGTGGGCTTCAGCTATGGCGCAGACGAAACCCGCGTACTGCAAAACATCACTTTCCACGCTCCCCCTGGGCACGTCGTCGCCCTCATTGGCTCCACCGGTTCAGGCAAAACTTCCCTGGTGAACCTCCTGCCCCGCTTCTATGATTATACGTCAGGACACATTACCCTGGACGGCGTCGAACTACGCGACTATCCCGCCCACTACCTGCGGCGGCAAATCGGTATCGTGCAGCAGGAACCATTCCTGTTCTCCCGTACCATTCGCGAAAACATCACCTATGGCGTGGATCGCCTCGTCACCGAAGCTGAAGTGATCGCTGCCGCCCAGGCCGCCGCCATTCACAACGTCATCCTCACCTTTCCCGACGGCTACAACACCCTGGTGGGCGAGCGCGGCGTTACCCTCTCCGGTGGGCAAAAACAGCGCGTCACCCTGGCGCGCACCCTGTTGAAAGACCCGCGCATTCTCATCCTGGA
>CAYQYJ010000326.1:2544-4665 GCA_964421605.1 uncultured Ardenticatenaceae bacterium
TACTTTGAAGAAGAAGAATTTGAAACCCAGTTCAATGGACGCACCGTGCTGCGCATTCTGGCGCAGGCCCGGCCCCATTGGCCCTGGCTGGCAGGCTTCCTGATCGCCATCTCCCTGGCTTCTCTGATTGACTCTTACTTCACTTACTTGAGTAAGTTAATCATTGATGAAGGCATCGTGGTTGGCGACCAACCCCGTCTGATCCGCCTGTTGACGATATACGGCGGCGCCATGGTCGTGCAGGCAGCCATCGTCTTTATCTTCATCTACCTGGCTGGCGTGTTGGGCGAACGCATTCGCTACGAATTGCGACGCAAGATGTTTAACCATTTGCAAACGCTGTCCTTCTCCTATTTTGATCGCACGCCCGTGGGGTGGATTATGTCCCGCGTCACGTCCGACACGGAACGCATCGCCGAGTTGGTCACCTGGGGGCTGCTAGACGTGACCTGGGGCATCATGAGCATCAGCACAGCCGCCGTCTTTATGCTGTTCATCAACTGGCGCATGGCCCTGGTGGCTTTAATCAGCGTCCCCATATTGGTGGTTGTCGCCGCCGAGTTCAAGCGAAAAATTTTGAAAGAATATCGCCTGGTGCGCAAAGTCAACTCCAAAATTACGGGCGCGTTTAATGAAAACATCACGGGCGTGCGCGTCACCAAGTCCCTGGCGCGGGAAGAAGGGGATTTGCGCGAGTTCCAGGTTTTAACGGGCGATATGTATCAGGCATCCTTCCGCGCCGCCTGGCTGTCGGCATTGTTCCTGCCTGTAGTGCAGTTGATCACGGCGGCAGGCGTGGGCGCGGTGGTGTGGTACGGCGGGGGGCTGGCGTTGACCGGCTCCATGACGGTGGGCGACATTCAGGCGTTTATCAGCTACATCACTTTCATGTTGTGGCCCGTGCAAGAAATGGCGCGCGTCTATGCCCAAATGCAGCAATCCATTGCTTCGGCGGAGCGCGCCTTCTCGCTGCTGGACGCCGTCCCCGACGTGCGCGACAAGGCGGATGCCCGCCACCTGCCGCAGTTGGCGGGTGATGTTCGCTTTGAAAATGTTGGTTTCCAATATGAAGCGGGTAAGGTGGTGCTGGCTGATTTCAATTTGCATATCCGGCAAGGGGAAACAATCGCTCTGGTGGGCCCCACTGGCGGCGGCAAGTCCACGATTGTCAACTTACTTGCCCGCTTTTACGAACCAACGTCGGGGCGCATTTTTATTGGCGAGGATGACTATACCAATCTGACGCAGCAAAGCATTCAGTCGCGCATTGGCATGGTGCTGCAAACGCCGCATCTTTTTGCCGGCACTATCCGCGAAAACATCCGCTATGGTCGTCTGGACGCCACTGATGCCGACATCGAAGCCGCCGCCCGCCTGGCTGGCGCCCATGATTTCATCACAACGCTAGAAAAAGGGTATGACAGCGACGTCGGCGAAGGCGGCAACCTGCTATCTGTGGGGCAAAAGCAGCTCATCAGCCTGGCCCGCGCCGTGCTGGCGCAGCCCGCCATCTTTATTATGGACGAAGCCACCAGTTCGGTAGATACGCTCACCGAAGCCCTGATTCAACGGGGCATGGAAGTGATGATGGCCGGGCGCACCAGCCTGATCATTGCCCACCGCCTCAGCACTATCCGCCGCGCCGACCGCATTCTGGTCATTGAAGCCGGACGCATCAAAGAGATGGGATCGCACGCCGAACTGATTCAGGCGCGCGGCCATTATTACCGCCTGTACACACGCCAGTTCCGCGAAGAACGGGCGGCGGCGTATGAACGGCTGGGGGTGGCGCCTGCCGGCATCTAACCCGGCCGCCGCTGCCCTCCCCCTTAACCATTCACCCATTAACTATTTCTTTGCGTTCCCCACCTACAGGAACACTACACCTAATCAAAGTGGGTGTCAGCCCCGCCTGCGGCAGGGCTGACACCCATTTTTATGGGCAATTTTCGGCGCGTATACGCCAAAAATTGCCCGGCGCCGATATTTTCCGCCCCTTGTGTCGGGCCGGTATGCAACTAAAGAGATCGCCACAGTTTACTGAGGTGTTACCCCACCTGAAGTGACGCGCTTTATGCCGGCAATGGCTCCAACCGCGCCGTAAAGTGGCGCAACACCTCC
>CAYQYJ010000327.1:0-4659 GCA_964421605.1 uncultured Ardenticatenaceae bacterium
GGCATTTCTCCCTCGTTCACCACCTCACCCAACAACCACAGACCGCCCAACGGCGTCTGGTACGGCGTCACGCTCACCACCGTCACCCGAATGGGCGCAGGCGTGCTGCCCGTATTCTGGAACACGGGCGTCGCCGGCGGCGGCAGCAGCAGCGTCTGCCCAATTTGCAGCAAATTAGGGCGCACGTCCGGATTGAGCGCCAGAATCTCATCCACCGTGCGGTAACTCTTGGCGGCAATCACCCAGATCGTATCCCCTTCCACCACCTGGTAAGCAATCGGCGTCGGCGTGGGCGTCTCGGTCGGCGTGGGCAGCGGCGTGGGCGTAGTCTGGATGACGGCGACAGTCGGCGGCGCCACCGTAACGAAAGCCACGCCCACCACAGGCGTTAACGTCGGTGTGGGCAATGGCAACGTGGCTGGCAGCGTCGCCAGAGGCGCATCCTGACTGCACCCCACCAAAAACAGCAGCGCCAAAACCACCCCACCCACATATCGCCCCACATCCGCCATCACCCCTTCTTCCTTCTTCCTTCTAACTTCTTCCTTCTCCCTTCTACTCAACCGCCAACCGCGCCACCATATCATCGTAATAAGGAATATCTTTAGGTTCATGCCCCAACACGCGCCGGCTGAAGAAGAAAAGCGCCAGCCGTTGCTTCGTGCGATCCTGCTTTTCCTGCAATTCCCAGGCCGCTTCCGCCGCCAGGCAGGCGGTGTAATACAGATCGGTGAGGCGCATCATCAGGGGACGCATGTAAATGCCGGCAGTCAACTCATCCATGCCCAACACCTGCTCAATCTCCGCCGCCATCCCATCCACTGCTTCTAACCCTTGCAGCCGCAGCTCCGCCAATGCGCCCGCCCCATTAAACAAAGCGCGCAGCTTCGCCAGGAACGGCTCATGCACCTGATAGCGCCGCATATCCCGCTGCACCTGCGCCAGCAGCACGTTGTGCGTCCCCTCCCAGTTCTCATACACCACATTGTCCCGCAGCAGCCGCGGCAACACCGAAAACGACTCAATTGCCCCGTTGCCTCCCAGCAGTTCAATCCCCTGCAAAATAACTTCGTGCGCCAACATAGCCGAACGGAACTTGTTCAGATTCAAAGCCATGCGCAAGAAGCCATCATCTTCAGCCTCCGCCCTACCCTGCTCCATTTGATCCAACAGGTAAGCCAGGCGAAAGGAGCCGGACAACATCGCCAGCGTGTCGGCCCGCATCCGCGCCAGCAAATCCTGTACCAGCGGGTAATGTACAATGGCCCGGTCAAAAGCCTGGCGATGCGCGGCGTAACTCTGCGCCACAAGGTAAGCGCGGCGGGCGTTGCCCGTCGTCCCTACGGCATTGTACAACCGCGACGTATTGATGACGTGCGTCATCACGTTGCGGAAACCCGCCGCCACGTCGCCCACCTGATACGCCAGCGCGCCTTCAAACAACACTTCGCCGCTGGCCATAGCCCGCGTACCCAACTTATCCTTCAAGCGGTTAATGGTATAACGGTTCAGCGTCCCATCCGGCAGGCGGCGCGGTACCAGGAACAGGCCCAAACCGCGCGTGCCATCTCCCTGACCCTCCACCCGCGCCGTCATCAAGATCACGTGCGCCGTGACGTTGGAGCAAAACCATTTCTCCCCATGGATCAACCAGGTTCCCACCTCTGGGTCCAGCGGCGTGGCGGTGGTGGCATTCGCGCCCACATCCGAGCCGCCCTGAACTTCCGTTAAGAACTGAGCGGCATGATACAGGGTGTCATAATCGGGATCGAGCAGGCGCGTCAGATAATGCTCCTGCAAATACGGTGAGCCAACCGCTTGCAGCGCTTTGACCGCGCCAGCCGTACACGCCACCGGGCAGTTGTGCCCCGCCTCCCCATTTTGCGAGGAGATGTAAAACAAAGCCATAGCCAACAGGTTTTGCGCTGGTTCAGCATAGACAGAAATAATGCCTGACCCGTAAATGTGTCGCCCCGCTTCATGGTAGCTGGGATGGAAATCCACATCTTCAATGCGCCGACCAATACCGTCGAAGCGAGCTAACTGCGGCAAATTGGGTCGTAAATCCGACGTGCGCGCCGCCGCGTCCACCGTGGTAGCTGCGTAACGACCAAAATGGTAAAGCTGGGGCGCCACCAACTGTAGGCGCGACTCGCCCCAATAAAATTCCAACACGCGGCGCAAATTGCGATCCGCATTGAAATAGTTATCCGGCTGGGCTGCTTCCCACGCCGCCAGGTCCTGGCGTCCCCGCTCAGTAGCCGATAGCGCCAGGTCATTTGTTTGCACCGATTGGTAAGTCATGGTTCACATCCTTGGTAACTTCTACATCAAAAGAGCGTTCTCATTCCGAACGGAGTGAGCAATCCCTAAGGAACTTGTCATTCCGAACGGAGTGAGGAATCCCTACCGCGCTGGTAAGTCAGAATGCGTGGGGTTCCTCAGCCTTCGGAATGACAACTGATTGCCCTACGATGCCAACAGCAGCAGCGCCAACAAGGCAGAACGTTCAGCCAGTTTATCCAGGCGCACAAACTCATGTACAGCGTGCGCGCCATCGCCCACCGCGCCCAGGCCATCCAGCGTAGCTGTATACGGGCTGGTAATGTTCCCATCAGAGCCGCCGCCAGCAGCGCCCTCAGCCAGGTCCAGCCCCAACAGTTGCCCCATTTGCCGCGCCAGATGCCACAACTGCTGGTTACGCGGCGTCCGTTCCAGGGGCATTCGGTTAATATCGCCGACTATTTCCAGTGTAATCCCAGGCAGCGTTGGCTGCAAACTGCGTATCTTTTCCGCCACAAGACGCGCATCCGCCTGGGTGGGAATGCGCACGTCCACCTGCGCCTGGCTGGTTGGCGCCACCACATTCGTGCGCAGCCCGCCAGAAATGACGCCCACATTGACAGATACGCCCCGCTCCCAATCATTCAAGGCGGCTAACTGCTGGATGATGTAAGACAGTTCTAAAATGGCGCTGACGCCTTTTTCTGGCTCCAATCCCGCATGGGCCGCCTTGCCGTGTACCGTAATGGTGAATTCACCCACCCCTTTGCGCGCCGTCTTGAGCCGGGCCCCTGGTTCCAATGCAGGCTCCAGCACGTAGACGCGAGCCACCTGCTGCGCCAGGCGCTCAATATGGGAACCAGATTCAAAACTGCCAATCTCTTCGTCGGAATTGATGAAGACGACGGGCGATAGCGCAGGCGTCAGGTTCAAATCGCGCAGGGCGCGCAGGGCAAAAATCATCTGCATCAAACCCGCTTTCATGTCGTAGATGCCGGGCCCGCGCATTTTGCCATCTTCAATGATGCAAGGCATCGTTGCCAACGTGCCGATGTCCCATACGGTATCGCTGTGGCCGATAAGAAGTTGCTGTGGCTGGGAAGCGGCAGATGCCTGGGTTGCCAGCAAATGCCCGCCCGTCCGCTGACCAGGAATGTGTTCCACCTGGAAGGATAATTCTTGCAGGGCGGCAGCCATTAACGCCTGTAAGGGCGCGTGGCTGGCCGGCGCGGAAGAGGGCGTTTCCAGGCATACAAGCTGGCGTAAGAATTCGATCATCTCTGCCTGGCGCGCGTTCAACTGCTGGTAAATGGTTTGCGCCAGGTCGGGGGTAAGCGAAGGGGGTGTCACAAACAAGCTCCTTGTGGTCAAGCCAGATTGTGCTGCTTGATGGCGCTATCGGGGTGCAGACTGACCACCCATTGCGCCAGATAGCGCACGGCGGCGTGAATGCCGGCAGTCGTGCGCGGAAAACCAATATCGTGCAGCGTCACCAGTATCTCGCCAGGGGCATGCTGGTGCAACACCAACCCCACCCGTTGATCCAGGGGCGTTTCGCTGATATATGCTTCTATCAACAACGCCGGATGGTTAGTGCCCATAAAGGCGTCAATCAGCCGGACGTTGACGTCCGCCAACGCCGCCCCCCCTGGCGTAAAACGCTCACGAATCTGCGGCAAGGTTAAAGGGGTGGATACAATAGCATGGGGCATGGGCAGTTCCGAAAAGATGGGAAAATCGTTGGCGGCTGGGGTGTGGTTGCGTTGGTACTTGTAGTAGTGGCAGGAAATGCCGGCATCCAACGCCCGCTGTTCATATTTCGTGCGCGGTCGCGCTCTGTCCTCGGTCACAAACAGCTCACCCGTGGTGCTGTCAAAATAGGGCGTGCGCGCCAGGTGGTCGCTGGTCCATGCCTGATAATCGGGGTGGTCCGTAGCGATTTCCAGGGTAGCTCCCGCCGGCATTCGCGTCGCCAACAACTGCAAAAAAGCGTCGCTCACCAGGCGGCGGCGTTGGTGGGCAACTTTGGGCCAGGGATCGGGGAAATTGATGTATACGCCTTGCACCGATGCCGGCAAACACGACAGCCAGAACAAAATCCACGCATCCCCATATAACAGGCGCACGTTGGTCAGCCCTCGCGTCTTCAACTTTTGCTGCGCCCGCCGCAGCGATGGGTTCGAGATTTCCACGCCCAGCAGATTGGCATCTGGGCGGCGCTGCGCCATCTCTACCAGGAAATGACCGCCGCCAAAGCCAATCTCCACCAACAGCGGCGCAGCGCGACCAAACAAAGCTGCCCAATCCGTGGGCCAGGGCAGGCGATTGACTAACCAGACATGATGCTGCATAACCCGAATTATAGGACGTGGCCGC
>CAYQYJ010000328.1:0-4625 GCA_964421605.1 uncultured Ardenticatenaceae bacterium
GTTGCAGGCCATTTTTGCGGCGCTGCGCCAGGCGGGGACGACTGCCGAACTGCGTCAATTTATGCGCCAACTCGTGAACGTGGGAACAGAAACATCCTGATCCGGCGCTGGCCAAACCACCAGGGAGCAACGCCCTGGAAAAGTGCGTCACGCCTGTACAGTGACCACGGACTTCTTATTCGCAAAGGGTGAACCCATGAAGCAAACCAGAATGAAGTCGCTCTGGCGACGTTTTGCCATGTTAACGGCGCTCGTTATCGTTGTCTGTTTCCTGCCGGCATTTCCCACCGCCGCCCAGCAAGAAACCCCTGACCTGCCTTTCCCCCAAACCGTCACCATTGCCGGCGACTTCCAATCCGAACTGGGCTGCCCCGGCGATTGGAATACCGACTGCGACATCACTTTTTTGCAGTATGATGCCGGCAGCGATCTCTGGCGCGCCCGCTTCACCCTGCCTGTTGGCGAATGGGAATACAAAGCTGCTCTCAACGGTACCTGGGACGACAACTTCGGCTTGAACGCCGAATATTACGGGCCCAATATCCCCCTTAAACTGGAGGCTGAGCAGACCGTCGTCTTCTTCTACGACCACAACACCCATTGGGTATCCGACAACGTCAACAGCATTGTGGCGGGCGTCCCTGGCAGCTTCCAGGACGAGGTGGGCTGCGCTGGCGAATGGGCCCCCGACTGTCTGCGCACGCGGCTGCAAGACCCTGACGGCGACGGCATCTACACCTATGTCACCACCTACATCCCCGCCGGCGACTACGAAGCCAAAGTAGCCGTCAACGAAAGCTGGGACGAAAACTACGGCGCTGAAGGCGTCGCTGGCGGCGACAATATCCCCTTCACCGTGCCCGACAAAGCGCAGGTAACCTTCACCTGGGACCCGCAGAGCAAGTTGCTGACGATTACCACCGCCGCCGCCCCTGAAGGCGCGCCCACCAGCCCCCCCGTCATAGCCGCTGCGCCTGTGACCGTCAATCCAGATTTCGTGACCATTCCGGGCACCATCCAGAGCGTTCTCGGTTGCTCTGGCGACTGGCAGCCCGATTGCAGCAACACGTTCCTCACGCTGGATGAGGCGGACGACGTCTGGCAGGGGGCGTGGGAACTGCCGGCAGGCAGCTACGAATACAAAGCCGCCATTGACCAGAGCTGGAGCGTCAACTACGGCCTGAACGCCCAAAAAGATGGCCCCAACATCCCCCTGGTCGTGCCTGAAGGCGGCGCGTTGGTCAAGTTTTACTACGACAACAAAACCAACTGGGTCACAGATAACATCAACAGTTTGATTCCCACCGTCTTCGGCAGCTTCCAGGACGAACTGGGTTGCGCGGCGGACGACGATCCGGCCTGCCTGCGCGCCTGGCTGCAAGACCCGGATGGAAATGGGCTTTATACGGCAGTTGTGCCGGCATTTGCCCTATCCACCACGGGCGAAACCTACACCGCCCAGGTTGCCCTCAACGAAAGTAACGCCGAAACCTACGGCGCAGACGGCGCGGCGGGCGGGCCCCCCCTGGCGTTTACCGTCCCCAGCGACGCCGCCGAAATCTTCTTTGAATACAACGCGGAGACCCACGTGCTGACCATCAACACCGCTGGCGCCCCCAAAGGCGACCTCAGCCGCGCCCAGGCTTACTGGGTAGCGCGCGACACTATCGCCTGGGACATTGATCCCGCCGCTGCCACAACCTTTACCCTGCACTACGCCGTTGACGGCGGTCTCGCCCTGAACGCCGACGGCGATTTTGGCGGCGAAACCATCGCCCTGACCGTTGACCCTGCCGGCTTGAGCGAATCTATTACGGCTAAATTCCCCCACCTGCGCGCCTTGACGGCCCTCAAAATCGGGCCCGATGACCTGCGCCAGGTGCGTATTGCCCTCAAAGGCCAGGTAGCCGTTTCCGCCCAAAATGCCGACGCCGCCGTGGTGGATGCCACCAGCCTGCAAATCCCTGGCGTTTTGGACGACCTGTACACCTACGACGGCCCCCTGGGCGTGAGCATTGCGGAAGGCGCGCCCACCCTGCGCGTCTGGGCCCCGACCGCCCGCGCCGTGCGCTTGTTGCTCTACGCCGATGCCCTCCCAGACACCCGCCCCCAGGCGCAAGCCATGCGCGTAGACCCCGACACGGGTGTCTGGACCGCCGCGGGCGCGCCCGATTGGCTGGGTCAGTATTATCTCTATGAAGTGCAGGTGTACGTACCTTCCACAGGCGCGGTGGAAACGAATCTGGTCACCGATCCCTATTCCGTCAGCCTGGCGCTGAACAGCGCCCGCAGCCAGATCGTAGACTTGAACGACGCCAGCCTGCTGCCGGCAGATTGGACTGCGCTGGCTAAACCCACCCTGAATGCCCCTGAAGACATTGTCCTCTACGAACTGCACGTGCGTGATTTTAGCTTCAATGACTCCAGCGTGCCGGCAGAACTGCGTGGAACCTATCTCGCCTTCACCCAATCCGATTCCAACGGCATGAAGCATCTGCAAAATCTGGCGGCGGCTGGCTTAACCCACATCCACCTGCTGCCTGTGTTTGACATTGCCACCATCCATGAAGACAAATCCACCTGGCAGTTGCCCGACTTTGCCGCCCTGGCGGCGCTGCCGCCCGACTCCGAGGAACAGCAAGCCTTGCTAACCCCGCTGCGTGGTCAGGATGGGTTCAACTGGGGCTACGATCCCTACCATTACAACGTGCCCGAAGGCAGCTACGCTACCGACCCCCACGGCGCTGCCCGTATTTTGGAATTTCGCCAGATGGTGGAGGCGCTAAACAAAACAGGTTTGCGCGTAGTCATGGACGTCGTTTACAACCACACCAACGCCAGCGGCCAAAGTGAGCGCTCCGTTCTAGACCGCATTGTGCCCGGCTACTACCATCGCCTGGACGCCAATGGCCGCGTCGCCAACAGCACCTGCTGCGCCAACACCGCCACCGAACACGCCATGATGCGCAAGCTCATGGTGGATTCCGTACTCCTCTGGGCTACGGCGTACAAAGTAGACGGCTTCCGCTTCGACCTGATGGGCCACCACATGCGCGACGACATGCTGGCGGTGCAGTCAGCCCTGCAAAGCCTGACGCTGGCTGACGATGGTGTAGACGGCAGCCAGATTTATGTCTACGGTGAAGGTTGGAACTTTGGCGAAGTCGCCGACAACGCCCGCGGCGTCAACGCCACCCAGTTGAATATGGGCGGCGTTGGTATTGGTACATTCAATGACCGCGTGCGCGACGCGGCGCGCGGTGGCAGCCCCTTTGGCGGCTACCAGGAACAGGGCTTTATTAACGGCTTATACACCAACCCCAACGAGGTGGAGACCCGCCCCGAAAGCATCCAGCAGACGCAGTTGCTGCACTTTGCCGACCAGATTCGCGTAGCCCTGGCGGGCAACCTGGCGGCGTTCACTTTTGTGGATATGACGGGCAGCACGGTCACGGGCGCGGACATTGATTACAACGGCTCTCCTGCCGGCTACACTCAAGACCCGCAGGAGCAAATCACCTACATCTCTGCCCACGACAATGAGACGCTGTTTGACGCCATCCAATACAAAGCCCCGGCCACAGCCAGCGCCGCCGACCGCGCTCGTATGCAACAAATGGGGTTGAGTTTGGTGGCTTTGTCGCAGGGGGTGCCCTTCTTCCATGCCGGCAGCGACATGCTGCGTTCCAAGTCATTTGATCGGGACAGCTACGACTCTGGCGACTGGTTTAACCGCCTGGACTTCACTTACCAGGACAACGGCTTCGGCAGCGGCTTGCCGCCGGCAGACAAGAATCAGGAAAACTGGCCCATTATGCAGCCCTTGCTGGCGAACCCTGCCCTGCGCCCCTCCTCCGCCGACATTCTGCGCACTGTGGCCCATTTCCAGGAGATGCTGCGCGTGCGCGCCAGTTCCCCCCTCTTCCGCCTGCCCACCGCCGCCGAAGTGCAGCAGCGCCTCACCTTCCAGAACGTAGGTCCTGACCAGATTCCCGGCTTGATTGTCATGACCCTCTCCGACAGTGGCGGTTCCCTGGACCCCAACTACGACGCCATCGTTGTCTTGTTCAATGCCACGACTGAGACGCAGGTATACCCCTACGACGGTATGGCAGGCGGAGCCTTTGCCTTGCATCCTGTCCTGGCAGCCTCCAGCGATCCGTTGGTGCAAACGGCAGCCTTTGACAGCAACGCCGGGGCGTTTTCCGTGCCGGCAATGACCACCGCCGTCTTTGTTGCTGGCAAGGGAACCCTGCCAGCAATCGCCGCCCCCCAGGCAACGCCCGAAGCGGCGGAAATGCCGGCAGAAACCCAACCCGCCTCAACCCTCCTTTGGGGCCTGGGCGCTGCTGCCGTCGCCCTTCTCGGCGCTGCCGCCTTCCTCCTCCTGCGCCGCCGCCGCTAATCAGCGTCGCGTTTTACAACAAAAAAGCCGCATTCCGCCGGGAATGTGGCTTTTTTGCCACGTGTAGTCGTGGTGGTAACGCCTCAGCAAACTGTGGTGCTGCTGCATACTGACCCAACAAAACAGGCGAAAAATATCGGCGACGGGCAATTTTTGGCGCGTATACGCCAAAAATTGCCCATAAAAATGGGTGTCAGCCCGCCGCAGGCGGGGCTGACAC
>CAYQYJ010000329.1:0-1233 GCA_964421605.1 uncultured Ardenticatenaceae bacterium
TTTTACACCATTCTTGCACGCACCGGCAAGATTTCTTCCCTACTGTCTCTAATCAGGTCAAGATAGGGCAGGAACTTCTTACTTTCGCCCATCTGTAGACAGAAACGAGTCTATCAAACACGCTTTTCTGGCGGCGACCTGTAAATCAGGTCGCCGTTTTTGTTGCGGTTGATGCTTCGGGCGGCATCCCTGGAAAATCGTTTGGGCAGGCGAGGGCGCTATCGCGCCAGATGGGGTGAATTTGTTTTTCCACCTCTCTCATGTGTAAAGGAGCATAAACCATGTATCAAAAACTCATTCTTGTGGGCAATCTTGGCCAGGACCCGGAAATGCGCTACATGTCCGATGGGCAAGCCGTCGCCAACTTCTCTCTGGCTTGCAACCGGCGCTGGAATGACCGCAACACAGGGCAGGCGCAAGAAGAAGTGACCTGGTTCCGCGTGTCCGTGTGGGGCCGCCAGGCGGAAGCGTGCCATGAATACCTGCGCAAAGGTCGCCAGGTGTTGGTGGAGGGGCGTTTGCGCCCTGACCCTGACACGGGCGGGCCGCGCTTGTGGACACGTAATGACGGTTCTCTGGGGGCGTCGTTTGAACTGGCGGCAGAGCGCGTGCAGTTCCTGGGCGGCAATGACAACGGGAACGGCAACGGGAGTGGGCAAAGCGCCAACGGTCAAGCCGCACCCGCCTATGCAGAGGAAGAAATCCCCTTTTAAGTCGTAAACCATTGGTAACAGGGCAGTCTTCTCTGACAGGAGACTGCTCTGTATGACACACTCGCTTGTCCCTGGAGGTTAAACATCATGCTGGAACTTATCGTGCCGGGTTGCTTGCTGCTCGGTTGTTTGCTGGCACTGCTCTTCCTTCTTTTTCGCCCGCGACGTGACCCTTACGTGCGCGACGTGACCCGCACAGGCAATGGGTATGGGCCGCGCAAGCGGGGCTGGTCATAGGTGAATCTCGCCGGGTAGTCGCCGCGCCGCGCGCGGCGACTGCCCTTTCCCATTCAGTCGTAGCGAGCGGTTAACAACGGTGTTGGCTGCTGCGCGGTTTTCCCACCCACCCACCCTCTGTGCAGGCCATGCGGCCTGCACCCAACGGCGTGCCGCCGTTGCCGCCAGGCCCACCCGCCACCCTGAAGATAATGCCCATCCAGGGATTATGTCCACCGAGGATTATGCCCACCGGTTTCGTGATGGCTTCTTGGGCGCGTCAAGATAGGCACATTATCTTTGT
>CAYQYJ010000329.1:1333-4593 GCA_964421605.1 uncultured Ardenticatenaceae bacterium
CCTTTCGTTGGCGTGCGCCGGCATGAAAACCGCACGCCTACCGGTCGCCGCACCAGCGCCCCAGCCAGGCGCGCCGCCCTCTATTTCGCTTACGGGCGCGACAAAGAGGCGCAGGTAGAAGGACGGCAGCGAGGCGAATGGTTGGGCCCGGATGGGCGCAGCCACTCGCATGAAACCGTGCTGGCCTGGACCAAACAGGAAGCCTTGCGCCATCGTTATACGTTTGAAGCCATCCTCTCCACGCCCCACGGCGACTTAACGGCGGCGGCGTTTTGCCGCGCCATGCAGCAAGGGCGGGAAATTGGCGATTGGCGGCTGATGATGCACTGCGATACGGCATACCGCCACGCCCACGTCCTTTTCTTCCGCGACCAACGCCTGGATAAGGAAACCTTGCTCGCCTGGCAGGCAGAAGTTCGCGCGGAACTGGTGCGGTTAGCGCAGCAGCCTGCGGCAGCGACGCTCGGAGCCAGCCAGGGCGAAGGGATGATCCATGAGACAGGGACATCTCGCACACTGGTTCAGGAGGTGGGTTTAGGATGGTGATCCCCGAACAAAGCGACGAGGAAGGGTCTCTATGGATATGAGCAATGTGGGCCAGATTACCGTGGGCACATATTTCAAACAATGGCGGCAAAATCTGCCGCCGGCGCACAAAAGGCGATGGCGAACGTTTCTGGCTGTGTTTGTCGTTATCTGGTTAGCTGGGGCGATACATACGCCGGCGACTGTGGCCGGCATTGCCCGTATCGAAGGCCCATTCCGTTTGCTCATGTCGCTGGGAATGGGCGGGTTCTCTTTCTTGTGGCGCATCTTAAAGACTGCCGGCGTTATCCAGGAGACGCTGGATAAACCCAATATGCTCTGGCTGCCCCTGGCGCTGGCTGTGCCCGGCGCGATGGGCCTCTTCCTCTACATCCTTAGCCAGCCTCCCAACCCGCTTTTCGGCGTTCGCAAAATGCTGCAAAGCGCTGCGCATGCTCAGGGACGGATAGAGACAAAGGATATCAAGGAGAAACTGGCGCTTAAGCGTGGTATCCCGCTGCTGCACATTGACGCAGGCAAAGAACAGACCCTCGTGGGCCTGGATTACGAGCGTTCTGAAGGGCACGTGATCGTCGTGGCCCCCACCCGCGCCGGCAAGGGGCTGCACCTGACCGACACCTTGCGCTACTATCCTGGCCCGGCGCTGATCGTTGATCCCAAAGGGGAACAATTTGCCCGCACAGCCGCGCTGCGTCGCCAGACAGGCCCCGTTTACCGTATTCCTGGTCACCAGATACACCTTTCCGCTTACTACCATCACCTGCGCGATCGGGACGATGTGATTGAACTGCACTACCACCTGCTGCGCCCGTGGGCCAGCCAGGAACCCATCTTTGCGGAAAAAGCCTTGTCGCTGTTTACGGCTGTAGGTCAATACGCCCAGGCGAAGCGGCTCAATCCCATCCGTCTTCTGTTGGATCTGGCTGAGAGCAATCCAGTTGAAGCGTTGACAGCCCTGCGCCAGGTGGCTGCGGCGCGGCGGCATGTGGACATTTTTACCAACGGAGCCGCCCCAAACGCTTACCAGGAAGATAAGTTTGTCACCTCGGCGTTGGGCAACTTCACTACCCGCCTGGCGTCCTACCAAAAGCACATAGACACCATCGCCCCACCCAACCTGCGGCAGCGTGACTTGTTGCTGCCGCCTGACTGGGTAGAACAGAACGCCACCATTTACATTACCTACAGCCTTAACGACCTGCGCGCCGTCGGCGGCGTGGTGGCTGCCATTATTGCCGCCATGCTGCGCTACCAGATGCAGGCGCAATCCGAATCGGGCAAGCCAAAACAAAAAATGTTGGTGGCGATTGATGAATTGCCGGCAGTTGGCTTACGCAACATCGCCGACTATCTCTCTACCTGCGGCGGCTATGGCATCACCCTGCTTTTGTACGTCCAGTCCGTGGCCCAACTGCAAGAGCTATATGGCAAAGATGGCGCGCGAGCCATTCTCGCCAACTGCGACCATCAGCTCTGGTATCCGGCGGCGGAGATGGAAACGGCCAGGTTCATGTCAGAACTGTACGGCACGACGCTGAAAGCCAGCCCCATGCAATCCACCTCCCGCAGCGCCCGCCAGCAGCGGGATAGGCAGGGCCGGGCGCAGATGCAGCAGAGCAGCAATCAGGGAGCTTCCTGGGCCTGGCGCGAAGGGGCTGCCCTTTCCCCTAATGAAATGTTGGCTTTGCCCCAAGGCCAGATATTGGCCACCACCCGCCTGGCCGGCCCCGGCGAGGTTTCGACCGCCAGGCGCTGCGTTTTTCTGGGGCAGCGGCTAAACCCCATTCACCTTTTCAGCCAACTGCCTCCGCCAGACCGCTTACGCCTGCCTCCGCCCATCTACTGCCCGCGCCAGTACACTGATTGGCAGAGGCTGGCTGTCGCCAGGGATGATCTGCCAGGGGATACGAAACCAGGCGATGGCCCCGTGATAAACAACCCGGCGCAGAGGCAGACCAGCAGCGTCGCGCCAGATAGCCGTAAACCATCCGGCGCAGCGAAACTGATGGGATGAAAGCGAGCAGAATGACGCGCACATCCCATCGCTGGCACAGCAGACCGGGCGCCTTTGACGCCCTCCATACGACGCAGTTGTTCCCTTCCCGCAACGCTTACGGCATCCCTGACTTGCAGCACGCGCCTGTGAGCCGGATTCCAACCTGGCTGGTCCCCTACCGGCAGCGGATTCGAGCCGAGAAGCCGCCCGATGAGGGCGCCGTCCATTTCTTTGCCGACGATTATCGCTTCGAGACGGTGTGGAGCCGGCCATACAAAGCGCTGGCAGGCTTGACCGCTTATCAAATGGTGTTGACGCCCGATTTTAGCCTCTACCGCGACTGGCCGCTGACGTTACAAATGTGGAATGTGTACCGCAATCGCTGGTGCGGCTGTTTCTGGCAACAGCAGGGTTTTACCGTCATCCCTACCATCAGTTGGAGCACGGCTGAATCCTACGACTTCTGCTTCCTGGGCGCGCCCCGCCGCAGCGTCGTAGCCGTTTCTGCGGTGGGCGTGAAGCTTGACAGTCCCCTTGATTACCAGTTGTTTCTGGGTGGCTTCCGCGAAATGGCGCAGCGGCTGGAACCGGCGGTTGTGTTGAGTTACGGTCCGCTGCCAGCCGCCTGCCAGGAATGGGTAGAGGTCGTGACTTACCCGACGCGCTGGACGAATATCCGCGCGGCGCGCAAGGGGCAGAAAACGAACCGCCTTATGCC
>CAYQYJ010000330.1:0-4585 GCA_964421605.1 uncultured Ardenticatenaceae bacterium
GTAGAATTGTCTTCCCGCGATAGGGCAGAATCTGCCCGGTTTTATGAAGAAGCCTTTGGCTGGAAGATGCAGGAGTTCCCCGATATGAATTACACCACCTGGGATGCCGCTGGAGGGTTAGGCGGGGGATTTAACCCAATCGGCGAGCATGTGCCGGCAGGTTCCATCGTCGTCTACATTCACACGGATGACCTGGATGACTCCCTGGCTAAAGTGCAGGCGCTGGGGGGCAGTGTGGTCATGCCTCGTATGGCTGTGCCTGGCGTGGGCGATATGGCCTGGTTTAAGGATCCCAGCGGCAACGTGCTGGCCCTGCTGCAGCCGGAAGGCCCCATGTAATCCAGGCGAATGCCACCTGCAGGTTTTCTTGACGCCGTTTGCCGCTAGCGAACGGCGTTTTACATTTGGGGGGTGGAAATCAGCGGGCGTGGACGGTAATCACGGCGGGCACGGTGGCCAGCGTTCCCAGACCTTCGGCAGGTTGAGCTAACAGGATGCCCGTGGAAGCGCCGCCATCCAGGTTGAGGGCTATGTCAATGTCCAGGTCGCTGTCGCTTAGAAACTGGCTCAGCCCGTGCAAGGTAAAGCTGCCCCAGCCGGCAGCCAGGAAAATGATGCGCCCCTGCCTGTCCTGAGCAACGACGGTGCGGCGGGAAGGGTGGTTGTCTGGCTCAGTGTAGCCGGGCTGCCCGCCTGGTTTGACCAGCATGGGGAAGGATTGCAGGGCGGCGCGCAGCGGTTCGGCCGGGTCATACGGCTGCTGCGCCAGCCAGCGGAGTTGGGGCGTTTCGCCTGTGCTGGTTATGGCGAACATGCCGGCAAAATCCCCATAACTGACGCCGCTGGTCTGTCCATTGACCACAATCAACCCGGTGGCGGTGAACTCTGGCGTGAAGTAACCCCCGTTGATGACGGCTAACGCCCCTGTTTCTGCCTGCCAGGCGGTTAGCGTTTGCGGTTGTCCGGGCCGATAAGCCACATCAAATTGAAACAAGGTGGGGGCAAAACGCAGCAGATAGATCTGCTCATAGGGCTGCCCCTCTTCTGTCAAAAGAAAGATATGGCGTCGCTCCAATCCGGGTTGCAGCAGTTCCCAACCACTATCAGGTAGCAGCGGCGTGGGCGTTGGCGTGGCGGCGGCAGGCAGCGTGGGCAACGGAACCGCAGGCAGCGTCACTGGTGGGAGGGTAGATGCGCTGTGGCAGGCGGCGAGCAGCCATGCCAGGTACAATAACAGGCAGCGCCCATTTTGTTTCTTTATGATGGGCCATTTGCGGGAAAGGAGCGCCACAGTTCAAGAGAGAGGCAGATGGAGGGGTTCCAGACCGATGCGCGCGCGGTGGATGCGCAGCGCCAGAGGATCGAGACCTAACGCCAGGGCCACTTCATCAGGTCGCCCGGTTTGCGACGGCAGCAGCGCCAGGCGCATGGTCAGCTCTGTGCGCCCGTCGCTGCTCTTTCCTATAGTCAGCTCGTGAATGAGCGGGCGCAGGTCGTAGGTTTTATCGCGTCGCGCGCGGGGCAGCGTGGACGCGGCTAACAGGTCCCCCACCCGCTGCGCCAGGTCTTTCTCGTCTATGGGGTCTAATAAAGTGACGACATAGACGGCGTCAACCGTGCGATTTTGCAGCGGCGGTTCGGACAATGGTATTTCGACGACGGATTGGATCACGATGCCGGGGGCCATACGGGCGGCGATTTGGGTTTGGGCTGCCGCCGGGTCAACGACCTCTTGCAGCCAGATGTCTACCAGTTCGCACTCGCTAGTAAAACCCAGCGGCAGGGCTGCCGCCAACTGCATACGCGGCCGTTTGTTGAACCCCTGGGTGTATGAGACAGGCAGCGTGGCGCGGTTAAAAGCGCGTTCCAGCGTGCGCGCCAGATCCAGGTGCCCGATGTAGCGTGTCTGACCTATTTTGCTGAACTGGATTCGTAAGCGTTGGACGTAGTTTGCTTGCATAACAGTGGTGGATCGTTAATGGGATGTGTGGATTGTAACGCGCCCGCCTGACCTGCGCCACTGCGCTTTGAGTTTCGCCAGGCATGTGGGTACAATTTTGTTCTATGATGCATTTCACCTTATCCCGATTTGTTTTCTATGGCAGCCTGCTGCTGGCTCTGTGGCTGGCGGGTTGTACGGCTGCGGCGACGTCAGAACAGCCGCCGGTCACCCTGGCACTGCTGGCTAACCTGCCCACGCCGCCCATCACGCCCGCGGCTAACCAACCGCTGCCGCTGCCGCCGACGGCTACTACCGCGCCTACGCCCACAGTTTACACCACACCATTTCCCACTTATGAGGGCGTGCCTACGCCAGACCCACCGCACGCCTTAACGGGGGGCACAGGCGGCGAAGTGGGATCGCACCAGGTCGCCTTTGGCGAGAATCTGGGTTACATTGCGACGCAATATGGCACAACTGTAGAGGAGTTGATGCGGTTAAATGGCTTGAGCGAGGCTGACTTGCTTTATGTGGGGCAGGTGCTGCAAGTTCCTGGGCCGCCGGCGGTGATTGGGCCTGACGTTAAACTGGTGCCGGACAGCGAGTTGGTTTATGGGCCGGCGGCGCGTCATTTTGGGGTGATGCCGGCAATTTTGCCTTACGACGGGTTCTTGCTGTATTACAGCGAAGACGTGGAAGGGGAGATCATGACGGGCCCTGATATTGTGCAGTTGGTGGCAGATCGGTTTCAAGTGAATCCGCGCCTGCTGCTGGCGGTATTGGAATACCGGTCCGGGTGGATGACGCAGCGCACGGTGGCGCAGCCGCAAACGCCTATGGGGTATGGCAAGGCGGGGTATGAAGGGCTGTATCGCCAGTTGGGGTGGGCGGCGAATTTGCTGAACTGGGGGTTCTACGGGTTGTTAGAGGGTGGGCTGACGAGTTTTACGCTGGCGGATGATACGCGGGTGGGGTTTGCGCCGGGGTTAAATGCCGGCACAGTCGGCTTGCAACTGATGTTAGGCTCCGGCGACACCGCTACCTATGCAGGCTGGCTGCACGACATTGGGCCTGACGGGTTTTACAGCGCCTATTTGCGATTGTTTGGCAACCCGTTTGCTTACTCGGTAGATCCCTTGTGGCCGCCTGACCTGACGCAGCCCTCTTTCCGTTTGCCCTGGGCAGATGGGGAGACATGGTATTTTACGGGGGGACCGCATGGCGGGTGGGCGTCTGGTTCTGCCTGGGCCGCGCTGGATTTTGTGCCTTCAAGCGAACAGTTGGGCTGCTATCCCACTGACGCCTGGGTGCGGGCGATGGCTGATGGGGTGGTGGCGCGTGCCGGCAAAGGCGCAGTCGTCCTGGATTTAGACGGGGATGGCTACGTAGGTACAGGCTGGGCCATTCATTATATGCACATGGAGAGCCGGGATCGCATTCAGGCTGGCGCTTTGGTGCGCGCCGGCGATCTGCTGGGGCATCCTTCTTGCGAGGGGGGCTTTTCCAACGGCACACATGTGCACGTGGCCCGCACTTACAATGGACGTTGGGTATCGGCTGATGGGGCGATACCATTTGAGATGGGCGGCTGGTTGTCGCAGGGATTGGGGCGAGAGTATGATGGTTTGTTAGTGCGCGGCGATGTGGTGCGCGAGGCGTGCGAGTGCCGCGAAGAGCTTAATGCGATTACGGCGGAGCCATAACGCCTAACACTAACGGGCAGTGTTGGCGGCTTGCCGCGCCTGGCATTGGGCCACATAGGCGGCATGTTCGGCAGAGGCCAATCCTTGTTGGAGTTGTTGCAGCAGCGCCGCCAGGTCGCCAGACCAGAGGGCAGGGGCGCTTAACCAGAGACCGGGGAAGCATTCACTACGCATCATGCCATTTTGATCGCTAGCCAGATTGATGTAAACGTCGTCGTGCAAGGCAAACCAGTCAATTTGCTGTTCATACACCTGAACGGCAATGTACTCCTGCACGCCATTGCGGGCATAGACGCGCTTTTTGTCGTGCAAGTCATAAGCGGCGCTGCTGGCGGCGATCTCTACAATGAGTTCAGGCGGCCCCTCCAGATAATCATCTTCCGTAATGCGTGAGCGCCCGCCCAACGTAGTGTCCAGACGCAGCAGGGCGTCAGGCTGTACTTCGTTTTCCCGATCCAGCCGCACGGTCACATTGTCGCCAACGAAAACAAAAGGAGTGGCAACTTCATAAAGACCTAACCAGGTTATGATAAGGGAGTGAGGACGACCGTGTTGTTGGTAACGGGTGGGTGAGGGCATATAAACGACTCCTTCGATGAGTTCGGCTTTTTTGAGGTCGGGTTGAGCCAGGTAGCGGCGCTCAAATTCTGTACGCGACAGGCGATCGCCAGGATGCAGCGGCGGGAGTTCGCTGCGCGTCACGGACGCAGCCGTTTGTTCTTTACTAGGGGCAAGCGAAGGAGAAGCCATGTTATTTATTCCTGCAACCGATCAACGCCAAAAAAACCGCCTCATGGCAGCAACATGCACCCAACATTTTAGCATGAATAAGAGGGAGGCTCAAATGATGCCATGACGCCATTGCCCGGCGGCGACGGCGGCATCTAAGTAATTGTCCAGAAATAAGTTCGTAGTGACGGCTACTTCGACTATGCTCAGC
>CAYQYJ010000331.1:0-4575 GCA_964421605.1 uncultured Ardenticatenaceae bacterium
GTTGGGGGATGGGGGTCTTCACCGCCGTTTACCGGATTATTTTCTTGAACCTCAACGAGACCTGTCAGGTCTTATTACCAATAACGTCTAATCAAGCGGAAAGATGGATCAGGTATTGCCGAGGGTAGAAAAGTTGTCCGGAATTAACACCTATAACGAGAAGGCGCTGCACCTGGATTTGAAACAATGGTATGCGCAGGCGGGGGACGTGTTGGAAGCGCCGCTGGCAGGGTATTTCATTGACATTGTGCGTGGAGATCTGCTGATTGAAATTCAGACAGGCAATTTCACAGCCATCCGCAACAAATTGGAACAGTTGGCGCAGACGCATCCAGTGCGGCTGGTGTATCCGATTGCCCAGGAGAAGTGGATTGTGAAGTTGGATGCGCAAGGGGAGCGGTTAAGCCGGCGCAAGTCGCCAGCGCGGCGCAGTCTAACCTATGTGTTTGCCGAGTTGGTACGGCTGCCCACGTTCCTGTGCAGCGGCAATACATCCCTGGACATCGTGCTTATACAAGAGGAAGAAACGCGCGTGCAGAATGGGCAGCGGGCCTGGCGACGGCGCGGCTGGGTGACGCAGGAGCGGCGGCTGCTGCGGGTGGTGGAAAGCAGGCTGTGGCAGACGCCAGCGGATTGTCTCACGCTGCTGCCGGCAAATCTGCCCACCCCCTTCTCCACCGCCAACCTGGCGACAGCCCTGGACGAACCACGGTGGCTGGCGCAAAAAATGGTCTACTGCCTGCGCGCCATGAAGCTAATCGTCGCTGCCGGCAAGCAGGGTAATGCCATCCTTTATACCTGCGCAGCCTGTTGAGCCATGATTTCTGCAATAAAAGCGCGCAGCGGGACGTAATGGGAACCTTTCCAGTAGATGTGGTCGCACTGCTGGCACACGTGAAATTCATCATAATAGAGGCGCGTTTTAGGCTCCAGCCGGGACAGCACAGCCTCTTTGGCGACAGGCTGCAGCCGCCCGTTGCAGCGCAGGCAGCGCTGCCAGGGACGTATCTCTGGGTATAGGTGAAAACGATGCAGCAGTGTGAGAAGCTGCTGCCGCGGATCGTGGGACAAAAGGCAGCAACCATGCGTCACTATTTTGCGCATGAGCAGGGCCTGATCCCGCGTGACCAGCACCCGCTGCTCATCGTGAGCCAACTGCGCCAGCACGGCGTCATCAGCGTCATTCTGATAGTGCGTATCAAACCCCAGCAAACGTAGATAGAGGGCAAGCTGCCCCAGGTGACCGTCAAGAACAAAACCCGGCGGATGCGGCAGCCGCGGACGTAAAGGAAGCCAGTCCGATACATCCAGGTTAACAAAGGTAGGGTAGACAGCAAAGCGATCCCCATTAGCAGCCAGATAGTGAAAGTCAACCGGCTGTCCGTTTGCCAGAATCGCGGCAACCTCTGTGTGTGGAACTCCCCGGGCTTCGATGAGGTGTTTGATGGACACAGGCCCGCGACTGGACACCGCAAAAGAAACCTGACGCTGCGACGGTGGGAGAAAGTCGTTTAGCCCGGCATAGAACCGCATGGTGACAGTGGTAGCAGGCGCAACCATACAGTACAAAGGATACCAGGAGCGCCCGGAGGCGACAACCAGGTATGTGAGCGTTGCTTAAGAGTTGAGAACGGGTTTCCAGCATAGATAGATAAACGTGTGGGTTCTGGTTATAATGAAATTCACATTGGGATGGTTGTGCTGCCGGCATCATAAACACAAACCGTTTCCAAAGCAAAGAAATGTTTCGGTAGTGCAAGGCGCTGTCGAACGGTTTGGGCCAGTTGCAATGGCCTGCGCCTCGCACCTGTAGATGCAGCCATGATAGCATGGAACGGCTGCTCAACGAACACAAACCATGAAAAAACGAACTTTGTTTGCCCTGATGGCGCTGGGAGTATTAGGCATTATTGCCTGGCAAACGCCAGCCATCCTCAGAGCTATTCCCAGCCGTTATGTCGCCCGCCTGCCCGAACCTATCCAGGCTTTAGGCGTGCGCGAACATGTGGCTGCGCTGCCTACGGTGGCTGTCGTTGTCGGCGCAGTGGATCTGCTGGCAAGTGCACCGTCCAGTGACAACGCCGCTCTGGACACCCTGCCGCCGCCGCCAACGTTCACGCCAGCGCCCATCGCGCAGACAACGGCGACGCCCGAACCCACGCTTACCCCTCTGGTTACGCCAACAACTGCCCCAACACCGACAGCCGCAGCCACGGCAGCGCCATCGCAAGCGCGTATCGCGCCCGTCTATCATCAGTTCCAGGATTGGAACAACTGCGGCCCGGCAACCCTGGCCATGGCGCTCAGCTACTTCGGTATTGGCGTCAGTCAGTATGACGTGGCCAGCGTTGTCAAGCCCAACCAGGAAGATCGCAACGTTTCGCCAGAGGAAATGGCGGCTTACGTCAATAATCAGACAGACGTGGCGGCTCTAACCCGTACCAATGGCACTCTGGAGCAACTGCGCCGCTTTATCGCTGCCGGCATGCCCGTGATCGTTGAGTTGGGGCTAGACCCACCAGGCGAATATGCGTGGATGGAATGGTACGGTCATTATCTGCTGGTGGTGGCCTACGACGACGCCCTCAGCCAGGTGTGGGTATATGATTCCTGGCTGGGCACAAGCGAAGCGCCTGCCGAAAACACCAACAGTCAAGGGCGCGTTGTGCCTTATGCGGTCCTGGAAACATATTGGCGGCATTTCAACAACAATTACATCGTCCTCTACCAACCAGAACAAGCCGCCGAAGTTGCCAACATTGTAGGCCCAGATATGGACGACCGGACAATGTGGGCAGGCGCGCTGACAACGGTACAAACGTTGGTCGCGGCGGATACCAAAAACGCTTACCTTTGGTTTAACCTGGGCACTGTGTACAATGCGCTGGGCGAGTATGAACGAGCCGCCACAGCCTTTGACCAGGCGCGCAACATTGGCCTGCCCTGGCGCATGTTGTGGTATCAGTTTGGTCCCTATGAAGCGTACTATCAGGTAGGGCGTTATGTAGATGTCATTTTGCTGGCGGACATTACGCTGCAAGACAGGCCGTATTTTGAAGAGGCGTTCTATTATAAAGCATTGGCTCAGGTAGCGCTGGGGCAGACGGATGCCGCGCGCCAGAATCTGGAGCAGGCAGTTGACTTTAACCCCAATTTTGAGCCGGCTCAGGCGGCTTTGAGCCAGTTAACCAGTGGAAACTAACGGATAATCATGAGTGCAAAAACAAAACGCATTATCATCTGGCTGGCTGTAGTGCAAGCCGTTGTGGGTCTGGGCTTGTTGGCCCTGCCGCAAGTCGTCCAGGCGCTGCCGGGCAGCGTTCAGGTGCGGCTGCAAGCGCGCGCGCCTATTTTGCAGCCAGTGTTTGATTTGATTACGACGCCGCTGCCGGCATCTTTGCCCGTTCCCAGTGGCGCATTGACCTCAAATAGCCAGGGAAGTTTGTCCGCGCTCGATTTTGCGGTCCCCACAGCGACTATCCCCACCACACCCACCCCATCGCCCACAGCGGCTCCTATTGAAAGCGTGGCCTCATTAGCGCCGACAACGGCCCCCACGCAGGCGCCTACGGCCACCCTGGCGCCGACAGCCAGCCCAACTCCAGCCGTCATCCTGGCGGCGGAACCACCTGTGAAGGTGTTGGAAGGGTTGGAAAACCGGCCGCAAAATTTCAACAACTGCGGGCCGGCTAACCTGTCCATGGTGCTGAATTTCTGGGACGACCCCACTACCCAAACAGAAGCCGCCGCTTACTTGAAACCCAACCCCGAAGATCGGAACGTCAGCCCGTGGCAGATGGCCGATTACGTCAATGAGAGAACGGCATTGCGCTCTTCCGCCCACAGCGGCGGCACAATTGAGTTGATCCGCACCTTTATCGCCAATGGCATTCCCGTAATCATTGAAAAAGGGTATGAACCTAACGAGCGCGAAGGGTGGTACGGGCATTACTTAACCGTCTATGGATATGACGACGAAGCTAAAACCCTGCGCAGCCAGGATACCTATCTTGGCCCCTGGGATAGCAGCGGGCGCGTTGATTCCTATGACGAAATCAACGCCGCCTGGGGCGAGTTTAATCACACTTTTTTCGTCATCTACCAACCTTTCCAGGAGACGCTGGTCAAAGCCATTTTGGGCGATCTGGCCGATCCCATTACGATGTGGCAAGATGCTGTGCTGCGCGCGCAGACAGCCATTGAGGCCAACCCGAAAGACGGGTTTGCCTGGTTCAACCTGGGCACCAGTCTGACGCGCCTGGGCGAGCAAACGGGCGATCGACATTATTACGAACAGGGGGCGGTTGCTTTTGATCAGGCCTTCATTTTAGGAATGCCGCCGCGCACACTGTGGTATGAGTTTCGCCCATATATTGCCTACATGAAGGTTGGTCGCTACCAGGACATGCTGTCGCTGGCTGACGCTACGCTGGAAACGCCAGGGGGGCGCAACGTGGAAGAGACTTATCTCTATAAGGGGCACGCTTTGGCTTTCCTGGGCGACATCAGTGGCGCGCGCGCAGCCTATCAAGAAGGGATAAAGCTAAATGTGAATTCGTATCCCATTCAATGGGC
>CAYQYJ010000332.1:0-4551 GCA_964421605.1 uncultured Ardenticatenaceae bacterium
TTATTAACTGTCCGTAAATAACTTGGCGATTGGGGTTTGTAGTAACCGCTTTAGCGGTTTGGACGGCTAAAGCCGCCCCTACGAACTTATTTCTGGACAATTACTTAGAGTCGAAAACTGTATACAACCTTCGGGGCAGGGCGAAATTCCCGACCGGCGGTGAGGTTTGCGCAAACCAAGCCCGCGACCCTGGATCGTCTTTCAGGCGTGACAGGTTGATCTGGTGGAACTCCAGAGCCGACAGTAAAAGTCTGGATGGGAGAAGGTAGACTGCAAGACCGCAGTTCGCGTATCCTGGCATGTTGCCCCACTTCTGATAAGTGGGGTTTTTTATTGCCAGAGGCGGCGCGCTTCTGTCTGGCATTCAGCGCGCTTCTTTCCCCTTGCCCCCAACCTTTGAGAAATCCAATGTTTGCATCCCTGCGTTCGCAGCCCGTCTGGGTGATTATTCCTGTTTCCCTGCTGCTCTTTCTGCTTGGCTGGCACTTTTTCGTCAGCCTGGGCGGATATGACCGGTTTATCTTGCCTGGTCCCCTGGACGTTGTGCGCCAGTTCAGCCTGGTCATTCAAGATGGTCGCCTGCTGCGCCACGCCTGGATCACAGTCAGCGAAATCTTACCCGGCCTGTTCATTGGCTTGCTGGTAGCCACGCCGCTGGGGTATCTGTTAGCCAAATCCCCCCTGGCGGAACGCCTCATTTCACCTTACCTGATCGCTTCTCAGGCAATTCCCGTCATTGCCATTGCCCCGCTGTTGACGATTTGGGTGCAATCCGTTTACTGGAGTCGCGTGTTGGTGGCGGTCCTGGTGGTCTTCTTTCCCATTTTGGTCAATGTCGTTGCCGGCATGCGCGCCGTCCCCGCCGAGTTATACGACTTAATGCGCGCCTTGCGCGCCACCCCCTGGCAAATTTTCCGCAAACTGGAACTCCCTTCCGCCCTGCCCATTGTCCTGGCTGGCCTCAAAGTAGGCGCTACCCTCTCCGTCATCGGCGCGCTGGTGGGCGAATTTGTGCAGCCCAAGAGCCAGGGGTTGGGCTTCTTACTGGTAACCGCCCGCTACCAGTTCAAAACAGACCTCGTTTTTGTGGTCCTCATCACCCTGGCCATTATCGCCCTCGCCATGTACAGCGCAGTCATCCTGCTGGAAAAGCGGCTGTTGCGCTGGCAAGGCAAATCATAGATTAAGTGCGGCGCTACCAATGAGGGCATTTTACTGTTCCTGGTGTCTTTGTGGTAAGTAAATGCAAATGGAGTAGGAAATGTTGCGAAGAATGTGGTTGATTACGCTGTTTTTCCTGGCAGCTTGTGGTACTCAGACAACATCTGAGCCAACCGAACTGCCCCCTGTAGAATCAACGGCTGTTACCGAGCCGGCGACGCCGGAATCAGCGTCGCTGACGAAAATTCGGCTGCCGATGGGGTACATCCCCGACCCGCAATATGCGCCCTTTTATGTGGCAGTGGACAGAGGCTACTTCGCCGCAGCGGGCCTGGAAATCGAATTTGACTACAGTTTTGAGACTGATGGCGTTGCCTTAGTCGGCGCAAACGAACTGCCGTTTGCCATCGTCAGCGGTGAGCAGGCGATTCTGGCGCGAGCGCAGGGTGTCCCTGTGGTCTACGTGCTGGAATGGTTCCAGAACTTCCCCATTGCCATCGTCAGCAAAGCCAGCGCCAACATCGCTACCCCCCAGGATTTGATAGGACGCACGGTGGGGCTGCCCTTCTTCTTTGGCGCCAGCTACGTTGGTTACGTCGGCTTGCTCTCAGCCAATGGCATTGCCCAGGATCAGGTCAACGCCACCGAAATAGGCTTTACCCAGATTGAATCCCTGCTCACCGATCAGGTAGAGGCTGTCGTGGGCTATGCCAACAACGAACCTGTGCAGCTTCAGGCGCGGGGCGAGACGATCAACGTCTTATATGTGTCCGACTACGTGAATCTAGTCGCCAACGGCATCATTACCAACGAGACCACCATTGCCGAAAACCCGGATCTGGTGCAGCGATTTGTGGACGCCACCCTGCGCGGTCTGGCGGACACCCTGGCCGATCCCGCCGCTGCTTACGAGATCAGCAAAAAATACGTGGATGGGCTGGACGACAGCCGCCTGAACGTGCTAGAGGCGTCGCTGCCGCTGTGGCAGGCAAGCACCCTGGGCCTTGTTGATCCCGTTGCCTGGGAAAACACCCAGCAGGCGCTGCTAGATGCAAAGCTGCTGGATGCGCCTGTGGCAGACCTGGAATCGGGTTTTACCAACCAGTTTGTGAACAAATAACATCCCAGTAAACTGTGGCGCTCTCTTTAGCCGCATACCGCCCCGACAAAACGGGCAAAAAATATCGGCGCGGCCAATTTGGTATCACCCCAGTAAATCGTGGCGATCTCTTCGACCGCTTATTGGCCCCATAAAACGGGCAAAAAGGCATCGGCGCAGGCGGGGCTGACACCCACCACGATTTAGTGCAGCGTTACCGTCAACAGGTAACAGGCAACAAATAACAGACCACAGGAAACAGATAACGGGCAATGACTATGGGCGCGCCGCCGCTAATTCAGGTCAGCCATCTCAGCCAGTCGTTTGACGGCGAACGGCGTGTGCTGCAAAACATCAACCTGAACGTGCCGGCAGGGGCATTTGTCACCCTGGTGGGCCCATCGGGCGCGGGCAAATCCACCCTGCTGCGGCTCATTGCCGGGCTGCTTACCCCTACTTCTGGTCAACTATTGGTAGCGGGGCAGCCGCCGCACCTGACTGGCGACCCCATTGGCATTGTCTTTCAGCAGCACAATTTGATGCCCTGGCGCACAGTCCATGACAATGTGCGGCTGCCGTTGGAACTAAAGGGACTGTCCGGCGCCGAATCAGAAGCGCGCGTGTTAGAGGTGTTGGCGTTGGTGGGGTTGCGCGGCTTTGAACAAAGCTATCCCGCCCAGTTGTCTGGCGGCATGGCGCAGCGGGTAGCTCTGGCGCGGGCGTTGGTGCACCAGCCGGCGCTGCTGCTGCTAGACGAGCCTTTTGGCGCGCTGGACGCCTTGACGCGGGAACGCATGGGGCAGGAGCTGCTGCGCATCTGGCATGCCCGCATCTGGCATGCCCACCCCATAACCGTGTTTATGGTCACTCACAGCATTGTGGAAGCCGTCTTTCTGGCGGATGAAGTCGTCGTCATGAGCGAACTCCCCGGACGCATTATCAACCGTGTGCCCATCCCCCTGCCGCGCCCCCGCACCTTTGAAATGCAAGCCACGCCCGAATTCCAGATGCTTGCCGCTCACATCCGCGCCTCCATCGAAGCGCGCCTGCATTTATAGACTGCGCTCTACCGCCTCGCCCACTATCTGCCAGATTTCCCAGGCCACCGCTTCGGCGGCGTCCAGTTCCAGCAAGTGTGTGCTGTCAATGTCGTGCCGGGTAACGCGATGACCTTCTTGCCGCGCCGCTTCTATCAAGGCGTGTGTTGCCGGCAAATCAATCATCCCATCTTGCTGCCCCAGGATAACGTGCGTATCCGCCAACAGGTCAGGCCCGCCAGCCGCCATTGGTCTGAATCGCAGCAGTTCCCGACCCTGTTCCAGCAAGACAAATGGATCCAGGCGACCAAAGTCGCCGCCGAATTCGCGCCACGCGCCAATGGAGAATCTGGCGGCGTCGCGGCGATAAAAGAGGGGGGCAAACGCCTGGTACAGACTGGTAGCTATGGGGCCGTAAAGGGGCAGCCTGCCGGCAGTTAATTTGAGCGTATGCAGCACATCCAACCTGCCCGCCATCTCGCGCGCCTGGGGGTGCACATAGAGGGCTGGCGCGGACAGCACCTTTGTGCCGTACAGCCTGCGCCCCCTATGCGCCAGCATCTGGATCAGCGCCGCCGGTTGGAACTGGCTCAGCGCCAGTCCACCCATCGAATGCCCATACGCAATCCACACAATTTGTTCCTCCTGCGCCAGCCGCGTCTGGAAGAGCCAGGAAAGCGCCGCTTCCATGGCTAGCGGCTGGTGGCGAATGCTGTACGGCTGCAAGCGAAAGCGATCAATCATCGCGCCGCGCGGCTGGTCGTAACCCGGATGATTCACCGTGAAAATTCGCAGCCGGCAGCAATCTTGCATCCATTGAAACAGCAGCGGCGATAGACGCTCGAAATAATCCCGGTCCGCATAGGAGCCTGCCAGATAACCCGGATGGAAGGTGAGCAAAATGAGCGGCTGGCCCGGTCGCGCCGCTGGCGGCGGCGGCAGATGTTCGCGTATGGACAACAGAGTCCTGGCAAACGGGGCGCTGTTCAATCGCAGGTAGATAGGGTCCGAGAGGCGGACAGGAAGACGTGCTGCCTGGTTTGTCCTGGTGATCATACCCTGAATGGGGCGTCGCTGTCCTAAATCTATCAAGCGACAACCGTAGGACAATTCGCTGAATTGTCCTATGCACCCGTCAAAACAAGTTGCTTAGACTACTACCCTGTTGGGCGACAATGATCCCCTTCAGTCGTCAGGGAAGATACTGAAGTAGGTAAGGCGGGTAGAGGAGATCAGGGTGACGTCCGCCACAAA
>CAYQYJ010000333.1:0-2185 GCA_964421605.1 uncultured Ardenticatenaceae bacterium
CCGATGCCTTTTTGCCCACTTTGTGGGGCCGATAGGCGGTTGAAGAGATCGCCACAATTTACTGGGGTGATACCTGAAGGTGTGCTGCAGGTCAATTCAGCGTATTGACGTATGGGATGGTTAACGCAGTCCGGTCAGGGTGCGGGCGATGACCATGCGTTGCACTTCGCTGGTGCCTTCATAGATTTCGGTGATTTTGGCGTCGCGGAAGTAGCGTTCCAGGGGCATTTCCTTGCTGTAACCCATGCCGCCATGAATTTGAATGGCCTGGGTCGTTACCCACATGGCTGTTTCACTGGCAAACAGTTTTGCCATGCTGGATTCCAACGTGTACCGCCCGCCGCTTTTTTGCGCCGCTGTTTTCGCCAGGGCTGCCTGGTAAATCAACAGGCGGCTGGCTTCTACGCGCGTCTTCATGTCCGCCAGCTTTTGTTGGATCATCTGGAACTGGCCGATTTTTTGCCCAAACGCTTCCCGCTCCTGGGCGTAGGCAATGCTGGCTTCCAGGGCGGCTTCGGCGATGCCTAACGCCTGCGAGGCGATGCCGATGCGGCCGGCGTCCAGCACTTGCATGGCAATCTTGAACCCTTCCCCCTCTTGCCCCAACCGGTTTTCGACCGGACAGGCGTAGTTGTCGAAGGTGATCTCGCTGGTGGCGCTGGCGCGGATGCCCAGTTTAGGCTCCGTCTTGCCCCTGGCGAAGCCGGGTTTGTCTGTTTCAATGAGGAAGGCGGTGATGCCGCGATGTTGTTTTTCAGGCTGGGTCATGGTGAAAAGGACAATAATATCGGCGTGGGGCGCAGAGGTGACCCAGGATTTGCGCCCGTTGATGAGGTAATGCGTGCCGGCATCGTTCAGCACGGCGCGGCTTTTCATATTGCCGGCATCGCTGCCGCTCATCGGCTCGGTCAGGCTGTACGCGCCAATCTTTTGCCCGCTGGCAATGGGTACCAGGTATTTTTGCTTTTGCGCTTCCGTGCCAAATTTCATCAGCCCGTGGCAAACCAGGGAGTTGTTCACAGACATGATTGTGCCGTGGCTGGCGTCGGCTTTGCTGATTTCCGTCAGGGCCAGGGCATAAGCCAGCGTATCCATGCCCACGCCGCCATATTGTTCGGGCACTTCGATGCCCATGAAGCCCAACGCGCCCATTTGCCGCACCGTTTCCAGAGGAAACTCCCCCGTGTGGTCGTGATGCTCGGCAATGGGGGCAATCGCCTTCTGGGCAAAGTCGCGGGCGGCTGCCTGAATCATTTTGTGCTCTTCGGTAATAAAATCAAACATGAATATGCCTCCTACGAGAAAAGGGGTCAGTGGGGAGTGGTCGGCGGTCAGAAAATGACCTGTCAAACAGGGCTTTTAGCTGGCGCGGCTTTCACCGCCAGCCATCTGGTGGACGTGGGCCATCAGTACGGCGAAATCGGTGGGGGTCAGTTCGACTCCTTCTTGCCAGCGCTGCCGTTCGGCGGCCCAATAGGCGCCCTCTTTGCCAGCCAGCACGGCGGCGGGAATGGCTGGACGGGTGGCGGGCTGCGTCAACCGCCCAGAGAGCGAGGTGTCGTACACGTCAGCCGGGTCAATGGTGTGAAAACCATAGGTCTGGATCAGGTCATTGGCTTCTTTGGGCGGCAGGAAAGTGTGTACTACCAGGCGCGCCTCTTCCTGGCGCAGTTGGCAAGCCAGACACAACCATTGGCGCGGCGCGCGCCGTTCTCGCCCACCGCGGGGATAAGCGGATAGGGGGAAAGCCCATTTGACCAGATTGAGATTGGCCCGCGGTTGGAAGCGGCGCACGGTCTGGTTGTGGTGTTGCAGGCTGATGCCGGCATTTTCGATCACCACCGCCCGCCCGCTGCGCCAGAATCGCTTAAGCAGATTTTCGCCGATATAAGCCAGCCCCAAGCCTAAGGGCAGTCCGCCCACGCAGGCGATGGCTGTGAGAAACTCGCTGCCTGGGATAACCCAGGCCAACACGACGCGCAGGAGCGAATAGCCTACCAGGAAACCGGTGATGAGCAGAGGCATCAGCAGCAGGCGAATGCCGGCATGTTCGGGATCGCCCCACAAAATGGTAGGATTGCCGTTGGATGGTATCATTAGCGCCATTGACCTTTCTGAACCTTTGCCATCTTTGCCCTGCTACCCTGATGATAGTCTGCCCACCTGATTCTGACAAGCCGCCTGC
>CAYQYJ010000333.1:2285-4550 GCA_964421605.1 uncultured Ardenticatenaceae bacterium
ATCCGCCTGCTGCTGCCGCCGGGTCTGACGCGCTGGGCTGACATGACCCTGGACATTAACCCGTTCTGGGATGGCAGCGGACGGCTCACAGCGGTACAGCAAGCATTGGTAGACCTGTTGCGGGCAAAAGGGTATCTGCGCGGGCGGCAGATAAAGCGGGCGCTGCCCAAAGTCAAGTGGGAGAACGCCGCCAACCAACTGGTGCGGCGCAATATCCTGATCAAAGGTTCTGTCCTGGATACGCCGCGCATCCGCCCGCGCCAGATTCGCACCGCCGAACTGATTGCGGGCCCCAAACAAATCTGGGCGGCGGCGCAGCAGTTGGGCCAGGCTAACAAACAGGCGGAGGTATTAGCCTACCTGGGCGAAAGCGCCGATCCACTGCCCCTGGAAGGGGTTGTCCTGGCAGCGACCGCTGCCGCGCCCGCCCACATTGAGCGACTGATAGGGGCGGGCCTGGTACAGCGTCAGCCTGAAACGATTGTCTGGATGGCAACTGCGCCGCCCGACCAGGCGCCGCCTGAATGGCGCGACTGGTTGCGGCGGCTGCCCTCCACTGCTATGCCACCAGAGACGCTATCTTCCCTGCAGGCGCTCAATCTGGTGAAACCCATTTCGCAACCCGCCAGCCTCAGCCTGGCTGTGCCGCCCAAACAGGTGTTGACGCATCTTTTTCGACTACGCCGGGCGAGCCGCTATGAACGGGCGCTGGCTTATCTGGCGCAGGCAGCGCAGCCCGTCTCTCTCAGCGATTTGTACGCGGCTACGGGAACCAACGTAACCCATTTGCGCCGCCTGGAAAAGCTGGGTCTGATCCGCTTTGGCGCGGAAGAGGTGTGGCGCGATCCGCTGGCGGATCGGGATTTCGCGCCCATGTCGCCGCCGCTGCTCACCCACGATCAGGCGCGGGTGTGGGGGCGTATCAAAGTGGCGATGTTGTCGGCTTCTGCCGGCAGCCGCGACGCCGCCGCGGAACGCGACGCCGCCGCGGAAGATGATCAAGATGGCGAAGACCATGAAGATGTAGATGAGCCGGATGCAGATGAAAGCGCTTTTGGGGCAGAGGAACCGTCGCCTGCGCCGCCCTTTTTGCTGCATGGCGTGACGGGCAGCGGCAAAACGGAAATTTATATGCGGGCTATTGACCTGGCGCTGGCGCGTGGCCAGCAGGCAATCATGCTGGTGCCCGAAATCGCCCTGACGCCGCAAACGGTGCGCCGCTTTGCCGCCCGCTTTCCGGGGCGAGTGGCTGTGCTGCACAGCCGCCTCAGCGACGGCGAGCGATACGATACCTGGCGGCGGGCGCGGCTGGGGCTGTTTGACATCGTTATTGGACCGCGCAGCGCCCTGTTTACGCCGCTGCCCCGCCTGGGCGTGATTGTGTTGGACGAAGAGCACGACCCCAGTTACAAACAGACGCCGCCGGTGCCGCCGCCTTATTACCATGCCCGCGAGGCAGCCGTGGCTTTGGGGAAAATCCTGGAAGCGACGGTTATTTTGGGCAGCGCCACGCCGGACCTGGTAACGTATCACCGGGCGCGCGCGGGCAAATACCATCTGCTGGAACTGCCGCGCCGCATCATGGGGCACCGCCAGCGCATTGCCAGCCAGGCGGATCGGTTAGGATTGACTTCGCGCTACCAACCGGTGGAGGCTGATGCTGACGACGCCCTGATGATTCCTCTGCCGCCTGTACAGGTGGTGGATTTGCGCCAGGAACTGCGCAGCGGCAACCGCTCCATCTTCAGCCGCGACCTACAGCGGGCCATTAGCGAAACGCTGGAGCGGCGAGAGCAGCTTATTTTGTTCCTGAACCGGCGGGGTACGGCTACCTTTATCATCTGTCGCGACTGTGGCCTGGTGCTTAGATGCCCGCGCTGCGACATTCCACTCACATATCACCGCCCGCACTTGCAGCTTATTTGCCACCATTGTGGACGGCGGGAAGCTATTCCGCAGGAGTGCCCGCAGTGCGGTTCGCAACGCATTAAATATTTTGGCCTGGGTACGGAAGAATTAGAAGAGCGGGTGCAGCAAATGTGGCCGCAGGCGCGCATTGTGCGTTGGGACAGCGACACGACTGCCGGCAAAGAAAAACATGAGGCGCTGCTAGCCAGCTTTATTGAGCAGGAGGCGGATATTTTGGTGGGGACGCAAATGATCGCCAAGGGGCTGGACCTGCCGCTGGTGACGTTGGTGGGCGTGGTGTCGGCGGACGTGGCGCTGGGGCTGCCCGATTATCGCAGCGGCGAACGCACCTTTCAA
>CAYQYJ010000334.1:0-4547 GCA_964421605.1 uncultured Ardenticatenaceae bacterium
CGGCTGCCTCGTTCACGGCTTCCTGGCTGGACAACATCGGATGGTATTCCCCATCGAGCCACATTTGAATTTGATCATCGTAATGGCTGTGATAGGGATGACCGCTTTGTCCGGTGGGGATGACGGATAGGCTGTCGTCCAGGTCGTTCAAGTCCAGGATCATGCGCATGGAGGGATGCCAGATCAGGTGGGCCGGATCTGCCCAACTCCAGCCGGTGGCGTTGACGATGCTGCTGCCGCCGTCGGCGGGGAAGGGGCCGCGGTTGACCATGTTTTCCAGGGGGCCGATACCGCTTTGTCCCAATGGGTCGCTGACAAAGGTGGCGTCGTGAATGCTTCCCCAGGCCCAATCGTTCATATCGCCGCCTACGTTTTCCTGGAACCAGGCGATGGTCTGGCTCAAGGATTGCAGGATTACTTCATCGCGCCGTTCCTGACTGGCGGTGCTGATGTTGTCCCACCACGGAGAGTCAGGCTGCTGCGCCAGGCTGTGGAAAAAGACAAAACTGACGGCAGCGTCGGTGCGCCCGTCGGTAATGTCGCCGCTAATTTCGTCGCCAATGGTGTTTTGCGCCAGGTGCATGAAGAAAATCTCGAACAGGGCAGCGGGCACGCTGTCTCGCCGCTCCTGCAAATCCCAGCCACGCAACCGCTCCAGCGCCGCCTGTACCTGCAGGTCGTCGCTGCTGAGGCCAGCCAGCAGGGGGACGTAGGATTCGGCTAACAGGGATTTGCTGTCCATGTGAATGCGGCCAAAGTCCTCGGCGTTGATGGGGCGGACGGCGATGATCTCCTCAATCATCTCTGTGATGCGTTGGGCGCGGTCGCCGTTTGCCCAGGTTTTCTCAATCAGGTAAGGGTAGTCGGGGCCCACGACGGCGTTGTTGGCCGTGACGATGAAGCCAGACTCCGGATTGTAGAGAGCGGGGAGTTCGGCGTAGGGAATCCAGCCTTCCCATTCATATTCGCCTGTCCAGCCAGGTACGGGCAGCGTGCCATCGCCCGCCTTGCGCAGGGGGATGCGGCCGGGCATCTGGTAGGCGATGTTGCCGTTGACGTCGGCGTAGACGGTATTTTGGGCGGCGGTGTCCCAGTACTCCATGGCGTCGCGGAACTCTTCGTAATCTTGCGCCTGGTTCAGTCCCAGGATAGCCAGCAGCAGGCGGGAGGGTTCGGCGGTGGCCCACTGTAAAGCCAGGGGGTTGGTCAGATCATCCACGACGTCATTCATGAGGGGCCCATGGTGGGTAGCGCGCACTTCCACTGTCACGTCATCGCCGCCGTTGACGTGAATCAGTTCGGAGATGATTTCCATGTCGCGCCATTCCCCTTCAAATTCATATTGGTTGGGGTCGTCTGGGTTGAGTTTCTCAATGAACAGGTCTTGCACGTCGGGACCGACGTTGGTGACGCCCCAGGCGATTTTGTTGTTGTGGCCGATGATGACGCCGGGCGTGCCGGCAAACGAGAAACCGACCACATCCCAACCCGGGGCATGTAAGCCCACTTCGTACCAGATAGACGGCATCTGAATGCTCAGGTGGGGATCGTTAGCCAGCAGCGGCATCCCGGTGGCTGTATGCTCGCCGCTGACGACCCAGTTGTTGCTGCCGACAAAGGGACCGCTGCCCAGCGCCAGACCGTTTTCGGGCAGGCCGGGCAGGATGCGCGTGTTGACTTGAGACCAATCAATCTGGCTGGCAAACGCGGGAATGGCCGGGGCGGCGGCGCTGCCGGCAGCGTCAGGCGCGATAACGGGGCGATCTTCGGGATAGAAGGGGCGCATCTCGGCTGTCTTCTCTGGCCCCAGCTTTTGCAGCAGATTGGCGCGCACCAACTCGTCTTGCCAGTTGCCGGAGAGATCCCAGGACATTACCGTGGCCCAGCCAATGGTGTGCAGCGGCGTCCACGGCTCAATTTCCCACGGTTCCGCTTGCAGACCCAGCAGCGTCTGTGTCAGCGAAAACGCCTCTTTGTGTTCTGCCAGGTAAGCGTTCACGCCGGCGCTGTACGCTTCCAGAATGGCTAACTCTTCGGGATACTCTCTTTCATACATTTCCAGGGTGGCGGCGGAAATGCGGTTGAAGCCTACGGTGCGAATAAACGTGTCTGTTTCCACGGTGGGTTCGCCCACCATTTCTGACACCCGTCCCTGGGCGATGTGCCGCCAGAACTCCATTTGCCAGAACCGATCCTGGGCGTGGACGTACCCCTGGGCAAAGAACAGGTCGTCTTGATTTTGGGCGTAGATGTGGGGAATGCCGTAATCGTCGCGGTAGATGTTGACTTCTGCCTGCAATCCGGTTACAGTGATACTGCCATTGGTTTTGGGGAAGGGGCGGCGCGCGGTGTAAATGAATATGCCGGCAGCCACGATGACAATGGCAAGGAGCAGCGAAACGATAACGAGCACGACTCGGCTCAAACGACTCATATTTTCCTCCTGATAGAGACAGTGAAGCAGGGGCGAACCAAAACGCTCGCGCCGATTTTCCTCTTGCGCTTTCATTTTAACACGTGTTATTCGTTTTTGGTTGATTTTGACACCGCCAGCCCCATCTATGCCTTCTGCTCGCTGAGGGCGAGCGGCGTTTGTGGTCCCCCGTTGGCTGGCTAATGGAGACTCCCATGAAAAAGTTCTTCAGTTTACTCCTCGTTTGTTGGTTGCTGACGGGATTGGCGACGCTGACGGCGTTGGGTAGTTCGCCGCCGCTGACGGTTGTGGATAGCGCCGACGATTCAGCCTGCGCTGGCCCTAATCTGCTGCAAAACCCTTCGTTTGAAAGCCCCTATTCAGCCTACGTTCCGCCCGATGGTCACCCGGACTGCCCGGCGGGTATTTGCACCACAGCGCAGATGGCGGCAGGTTGGACCCCGTGGTGGAAATCGGGCACACCCAATGATTATGACCGTAATCCCGAATATAAAGCGGCGCAGTTATGGGATCAGGGAGCGACAGGCCCAGGCGACCGCGTCCATTCTGGCGCGGAAGCGCAGCAATACTTTTCCTTTTTTGGGACGCACGTGGCTGGGGTCTACCAACAAATTCCCGTCACCCCGGGCCACACCTACCGCTTTTGCGTCTGGGGTCATTCCTGGTCTGCGGGCGAATGGGTAGATTACGAAAACAACCCGCCTACCATCCCCGATACGGATTACGTTTCTGGCCCGCAGTTTGGCGTCATGATGCAGCGGGTAGGGATTGATCCTTTGGGCGGCGACGAATGGCCCATTGATGGCGTGGGCACGAACATTGTCTGGGGCCCAGCGCGGGAGCAGTACGACTACTGGGGCGAATTTGTGGTGGAAGTAACCGCGCAGGCGGATACGTTGACCGTCTATACCTTCTCTGATCCCATGTGGCCCGTGCGCAACAATGATGTGTACTGGGATGACGCGCAACTGGTGCTGGTGGCAGACATGATGGTGACACCATCAGGGGGCCTGACGCTGCTGGCGGAAGCTGGCAGCGCGCTGGCTACTGAACGGACGCTGCAAATCACGCTTGATCCTGACACGTTTGATTGGACCGCCAACGTGGAACCGGGAAGCACCTTTGCGCCCATCCTGTCAGCGACCAGCGGCAGTTCGGGCGAACTGCTGACGATCGGCGCGGATGCGTCTTTGCTGGCTGCCGGCATTTACACCGCCACCCTGACCATAACCGCCTCCGACCCGGTCACCAGCGGCAGCCCGGCCGCCGTGCCTCTGACGCTGCACGTTGCGCCGCAGTTGTCACAGATTTACCAACCGGTGTGGTTTCGACCGTGAGGCGCGCCTATGGAATTTGCGGCTAACTGGCGCGGCGTATTAGAGACGATACGGCGGGCGGCTACGGCGCCAGGAAGAGAGCAGGCGGGTTATTTTTCGCTGGAGGGGACGCGGCTGCATGAACGGGCCTGGCGTGCCGGCATTCCCGTGACCGCCGCCCTCCTCACCCGCTCATACCAGCAAGACCCGTCCGCCCGCATCCAGGCGCTGCTGGCTGGCCTGGCGCAAAGCGGCTGCCGCCTGCACATTGTATCGGACGACATCATCCAGGCCATCACGCGCGGGCGAGGGTTGGGCGACATCGTAGGGTTGGTCAAAACACCGCCGCCAGCGGATCTGGCGGCCCTATTGGCGGCGGAAACTACCCAGCCGCCGCTGTTGTTGGTAGGCGTGGAGATTGCCGATCCCGGCAATGTGGGCGCATTGGTGCGCACGGCTCACGCTATTGGCGCGGCAGCTTTTGTGGCGGTGGGCAGCGAAGGGCGCAGCGATCCGTTCCATCCCAAAGCGGTGCGTACGGCGATGGGCAGTCTGTTCAAGCTGCCGATTGCCTGTTTTGCATCGCTGCCGCCCTTGCAGCAGTTGCTGCGGGCGCAGCAGATACAGATGGTGGGGACGGTGGCTCAGGGGGGCGTTCTCTTGCCGCAGGCGACTTTTGCCAGTTCAGGCGCGGCTATTTTCATGGGCAGCGAATATTGGGGGCTGGCAGACGAAGCCGCCGCCGCCTTAGACCTGCGCGTGACCATTCCTATGCGCAGCGGCGTTGACTCCCTCTC
>CAYQYJ010000335.1:0-4534 GCA_964421605.1 uncultured Ardenticatenaceae bacterium
TCGCTGTGGCGACGAAACAAGGCTACCTTGCCTTCCCAGCGATTCCGCACAATCCAGGGGTTCGTGTAAACACGCGAACCGTTTTCGGGATCATTCGGGTCCTCCACTACCCGAAAACCCGCCGCGCGCAGCGCCCCCTTCCACTCGGCAAAATCCCAAAAGGCAAACTCCTCGTTCATTTCGCTGGCCCAGTTGTTTACATAATCCTTCTTGCTCATAAACTCCACCGCCTGGCGCAGCGACAGGCGCGCGTAACGACGCCCGGCAATCATTTCCTCGTGGTACGCGACCGCCGTCGCTGCCTCTCGCCGCCCGTCCGCCCGCATTTCCGCCAGAAAGTCGCGGGCAAAGCGGCGGAAGCGGGCGTAGGTGGACAGGCTGGCGAGATGGGCTTGCAAAGCAGCCTGATCTTCAAGGAAAGCGAAGGCATCTTCGTTGCTTCCGTCCTGGTCATTCAGCCACAGCAGCACTTCCTGCTCCTTCTCCGCTGGGCCCACCACGTCCCGTATGATCAGACGCCCGCCCACGCGCGTCTGCCGATATTTCAGCGCCAGATAAGCGTGTACCGTCTCTGCCTGCTGCCCATACGACCACAATTCATGCCCGGTGGCGTTGCAAATAGTCGTGTCAATGGAGGCGTCATGAAACAAGGGGTGGGTGATATTGCGCTGGTGAAAATGCACAAAAGCGCCGCCAAACTCGCCTGCCCGTTGTCGCTCGCGGGCGCGGGCAATGAACTCCCCCGTGATTTCAATGCCAATGAGATCGGAGTCGGGAAAGTCGCGGGCAATGGGAACCAGCAAAGCGCCGTCGCCGCAGCCTTCGTCTACAATCTTGCCAGGCAGGATGGCGGCGCGGATGTCAGCGTATTTAAGGGCGATGATCTCGCTGTGCCCCATGAGGAAAGCGTAGGAGCCGTAATCGCGGTTGTCGGTCAGGCTGCCGGCATCGTTCAACAACGGATCGCGCCACAGCCGCAAAATACGGCGGGGCACGTCGGGGAAGTCGCGCCATAACTGGTAAGTCGTCGGAGCCATGTCCGCGCGAATGCCGGCATCTTCCCCCCACTGCTCTCCCTGCTCCACCACACGCTGCAACAGTTGGATAGGCGTGTGGGGATGGACGGGGTGGGCGTGTTCTGCCGGCAAAACCGCAAACCCCAACCGGTCGAACATCGCCATGACCTCTATCGTCGAACTCAGCGCCACGCAGTTCTGCGGCGTCAATACTAAATTTCCCTCTGTTTGCTGCTCAATCTCCTTCAACACAATTTCCACAAACCGGCCCGTCGGCGCATAGTGCGGAATACCCAAAATGCGGCACGAAACGCCCAAAGGCGCTAGCAGTTGCTGCGCCAACCGATCTATCCCAATCGCCCGCACATAAAACGGGATGGGGGTGTAGCGGGCGTTCTCCTGATTGGCAGACGTAATCGCAAAAATCACCTGCGTGATAGGCGCCGCCGCCGCCGGCTGCCGCCAGAAAGCCAACGCCGCTGGCGGCGCAGTCAAAACGTGGCGCAAGTACGCCATCTGAAAAGTTGTGTGCAGCAAATGGCGACCGGGGAAAAGCAAAATAGTCATCGCATCATCACCAGCGCTATAGGGCAACCATCTGGCAGAAGGAGATTGCAGAAGTTACGCGCTGCCAGAGAGAGTACAAAAGTCTCAAAGACTTTTGTAGTCTGGTACTGTATCAAAGGCGCAACAGATTTTATGCCAACACGCCGTATCCGCAATATAATCCATCGTGGCACTTTTGCACCCTGCCCCAAACGGCAGAGCCTAAAAATCAAACCAGGGTTCAGCGTACAAAAGTCTTTGAGACTTTTGTACGCTGGTAACTGCGCAACTTTTCTTTCATTTACCTTATAGGGAATCTCTCTGGCAATGAACTGGCATCTCATCGAAACAGACGCTGCACTCCGTGAACTCCAATCGAATCTACAGGAAGGCTTGAGCGCCGCCGAGGCGCAAGTTCGCCTGGCCCAATATGGGCACAACGAACTGGTGGAAAAAGGCGGTCGCACGCCGCTGCACATCCTCTGGGAACAACTGACGGCCACGATGGTCTTAATCCTCATCGCTGCCGCCGTCCTCGCGGCCCTCTTAGGCGACGGCAAAAACGCCATAGCCATCTCCGCCATCGTTGTCCTGTACACGCTGCTTGGTTTTCTGCAAGAATACCGCGCCGAACAGGCTATCGCCTCCCTGAAACGCATGTCCACGCCTAACGTGCGCGCCTTGCGGGATGGTAAGCTCAGCGAAATGTCAGCCAGGGAACTGGTCCCTGGCGACATCTTATTGTTGGAAACAGGCAACGTCATTCCCGCCGATTCGCGCCTGCTGGAAACCGTCAACTTGCGCATACAAGAAGCGGCGCTGACGGGCGAGTCCGAACCGATCCAGAAATTGACAGAAGCTTTGGATGGGGAGAATCTGGCCCTGGGCGATCGGCGCAACATGGCTTACATGGGCACTGTGGTTACGCTGGGCCGGGGCAAAGCAGTGGTCATAGCCACAGGCATGCAAACGGAGCTTGGCAAAATCGCCAATCTGATTCAACAGGCGGGCAGCGAACAAACCCCGCTGCAGCGTCGCCTGGATCAGTTAGGCAAGTTTTTGGCTGGCGTGGGCGTAGCCATCGCCATACTCGTTTTTCTTCTCGGCTTGTGGCGAGGCGATGAAATCCGCAACCTGCTGCTCACGGCGGTCTCTGTGGCTGTAGCCATCGTGCCCGAAGGGCTGCCCGCCGTTGTCACCATTACGTTAGCCCTGGGGGCGCAGCGCATGTTGAGCCGCAATGCTCTTATCCGCCGCCTGCCGGCAGTCGAAACCCTCGGCTCAGTCACCGTCATTTGCTCCGACAAAACAGGCACGTTGACCGAAAACCGCATGAGCGTGGTGGTTCTGGACATTGCTGGCCACGAGTTAGACCTGACGGAAGAGGTGAAAGGCGATTCCATTCAGACCAGCCGCAGCCGGGGCATCCCCGTGCAATCCCCCCTCTCTTTCCTGGTGATGGGCGGCGCGCTGTGCAACGATGCCAGTCTGGTAGACGAGGGCGACAACAATTACCGCACAATTGGCGACCCCACCGAAGGGGCGCTGGTGGCTGTAGCCGCCCGCCTGGGTTACTGGAAATCTACGCTGGATGCCGAGTTCTCCCGGGTCGCGGAACTGCCGTTCGACTCGGACCGCAAACGCATGACAACCGTTCATCAACTGAATCGAGAACGGCTGGAAATCCTGACGGGAACTGGGGTAGGCGACAGGCGTTACATTGCTTTTACAAAAGGCAGCGTGGATGGCTTGTTGAGCATCTCCAGCCACGTTGATATGCAAGGCCAGATCGAAGTCATAGACGACGGCTGGCGGCAGCGCATCGAAGCCGCCAATGAACGCTTCGCCCGCAAAGGGATGCGCGTCCTGGGCGTGGCTTACCGCTTGCTGGATCAGGCGCCCGATCCGCTGCCTGCCGATTGGGAGAAAGACCTGGTCTTTATCGGTCTGTTTGGCATGATAGACCCGCCGCGCGCCGAAGTGCGAGAAGCTATCAGTATGACGAAAACTGCCGGCATTCGCACTGTCATGATCACGGGCGACCACCCCCTGACCGCTGTGGAGATTGCCCGCCAGCTAGGCATTCCCACCGATGGGCACGCCCTCACAGGCAGCGAACTGGATAAGCTCTCCTTTGCGGAACTCAAGGCGGTGGTGGATGATGTGCACGTTTTTGCCCGCGTTTCGCCTGAACATAAATTGAAAATTGTGCAGGCATTGCAAGAGAACGGACACATCGTTTCCATGACGGGCGACGGCGTTAACGATGCGCCCGCGCTGCGCCGCGCCAACATCGGCGTGGCTATGGGCATCACAGGCACGGATGTGTCCAAAGAGGCGGCTGATCTGGTGCTGCTCAATGACAACTTCGCCACCATCGTGGCGGCGGTGCAAGAAGGGCGCACCATCTATGACAATATTCGCAAGTTTGTGGGATTCTCCGTTGCCGGCAACTTTGCCAAAGTGTTGGTGATGCTGCTCTCCCCGTTCCTGGGCAAGCCCGTCCCCTTGCTGCCGCTGCAACTGCTGTGGCTCAATCTGCTCACCGACGGCTTGCTTGGATTGGGCATGGGCGTCGAACCGCCCGAAAAAGAGATTATGCGCCGCCCTCCCTATTCTCCCCAGGAAGGCGTATTCTCACGAGGGGCGGGGCGACTGACGGCGGGCGTGGGCGCGCTGATGGGCGCACTCGTGCTGGCTGTGGGCGCCTGGGCTTACTTCAGCGGTCGCTCCAACTGGCAAACGCTAGTGTTTACCTCCCTGGCTTTTGCCCAGATTGGTCAGGCGCTGGCGGCGCGCTCCAGCCACACCTCTTTATTCACCATGGGCTTGCGCTCCAACCCGCTCATGCTGGGCATGGTGCTGCTGGTAGCCATCCTGCAGTTGCTCGTGATCTACCTGCCGCCATTGCAATCGTTTTTCAACACATCTCCCTTATCCCTGCTGGACTTAGGCATTGCCCTGGGAATTGG
>CAYQYJ010000336.1:0-1167 GCA_964421605.1 uncultured Ardenticatenaceae bacterium
CGCCTGTTCGCATCCTTCGGTAAACTCAGAGCTTGCCCTGAGCTAATCGAAGGGACAGGTTCTGAGGTGCGAACTCCTTATTTTACGCTTGACGGAACACTAAGCCATTGCAAAAGAAATGTGGCAATCAATGAACTGGCAAACGATTCTCCGTGATGATCCATTACCCTGGCTCCTGGAAGAAGACCCGGTTAATCCAGGGGTGCGCTATTTTGCTTTGCGGGATCTGGTGGGCATGCCGGCACACGCCCCTGAACGCATCGCCGCCCAACAAGCCGTCATGACCACCGGCCCCGTCCCCGCCATCCTGGCGCAACAGCACCCGGATGGCTACTGGATTCAACCCGGTTACCTGCCCAAATACCAGGGAACCATGTGGTCCTTCATCTTCCTGGCGCAGTTGGGCGCTGCCGGCAGCGACCCCCGCATCCGTCGCGCCTGCGAACATCTCCTGGACTACGCCCCGGCTGAGCACGGCGGTCTGAGCCTGGATGGGCGCAACAGCGGCCTGATCCACTGCTTGCAGGGCAACCTGTGCGCCGCCCTGATTGAGTTTGGCTACCTGGACGATGAGCGCGTACAGCGGGCGCTAGAGTGGCTGGCGCGTAGCGTTACGGGCGAAGGCATTGCCCCCAGCGCCGCCAAAGACGCGCCCGTTCGCTATTTGCGTAGCGGTAACAGCGGCCCTGGCTTTGCTTGCAGCGCCAACAACCATTTGCCCTGCGCCTGGGGGGCCATCAAGGCCCTGCTGCCTTTGAGCAAAACGCCGGCATCCCATCGCACCCCCGTCATGATCCGCGCCATGGATGCCGGCATTTCCTTTTTATTCAGCCGCGATCCCGCCGCCGCCGACTACCCCATGGGCTACGCCGCCAAACCCAACCAAAGCTGGTTCAAATTTGGCTATCCCATTTTCTATGTCACCGATGTGCTGCAAAACCTGGAAGTTCTGGCTGCCCTGGGCTGCGCCGCCGATCCCCGCCTGCGCCCCGCCCTGGAACTGCTCATGCGCAAACAAGACAGGCAGGGCCGCTGGCTTATGGAATACACTTACAACGGCAAAACCTGGGTAGACGTGGAAGAAAAAGGCAAACCCAGCAAATGGGTCACCCTGCGCGCCTTGCGCGTCCTCCACCACGCCCCGCCCCTCTAATTTCCCTTTGCGCC
>CAYQYJ010000336.1:1267-4533 GCA_964421605.1 uncultured Ardenticatenaceae bacterium
CTTTGCGCCTTTTGCGTCTTTGCGGTGAAATCCCCTTCAGCTTGCCGGCATTCGCCTTTCTCCCCCGCCCATTTCCAGATAAATCGTGGCGTCGTCGTCGTCATAGACGATCATTTCCGCATACCGCCCCCAGTTCACCATCGTTTCTACCTGTAGTTCTGCTTCCTGAGGCGGAAATTCCAGCTCTAGCGCCGTCTGGACCACATCCCATTGCAGTTGCTTCTTGCCGGCAGCTTGCAGCATCGTCACCAGCCACTTAAAGATCGGCAGGCGGCGGATGCGGCTGGCGAAAATCTCCTTCCGCGCCAGGATGCTGGCTTCGGCAAACGTTTCCCCCAACGGGCTAAGCGTGATGTCCCCCTTCTCAATCGTAGCAAACCCCAATAATTCCGCCGTTTCCGTCAGTCGCAGCAGCTTGTCCGAGTCCACATTCAGCTCTTCCGCCAGCCGGTAAATGTCCGCCCGGTCTTTAGGCAGTTCCGAGAGAAATTCCAGCATCGCCGCCAGGTCGCTGATTGGCACGTGCGGCAGACTGCGGGTGCGCCCCGGTTCCCCCGGCGCCGTACCTAGTTCCACGCTTTCCGGCTGTGTCTGCCCGGCCAGCGTGGCGTATACATGGTCTACGACGGCCTGAAATTCGGGTGATTTGCGCTGCCGTGGGTGCGACAAGGTGATAGGCAGATCAGCCACCACCCGCCCCGGATTCTTCTCCATTACCACAATCCGATCGGCCATAAATACCGCTTCCTCAATGTTGTGGGTGACCATGAGGATAGCCAGCGTCGGAATCTTGCCCTCCACCCACAGTTCCAGCAGTTCGCCGCGCAGCGCCTCGGCGCTGAGTACGTCCAGAGCGGAGAACGGTTCGTCCAGACACAACAGTTCTGGCTCCGTCACAATGGCCCGCGCAAAACCTACTTTTTGACGCATCCCACCTGACAGTTCGCGCGGGTAGGCGGTCTCAAATCCATCCAGACCAATGCGGTCCAGGGCATCCAAAGCGCGCGGCGTGCGCACGTCGGGGGGGACGCCTTTTACCTTGAGAGCCACAGACACGTTTTCTAACACCGTCAACCAGGGGAACAGGGCAAAGGTCTGGAAAACAATAGTGGCGTGTGGATTCACGCCGCGTAGCAGTTGGCCCCGATAGAGTACCTGGCCTGCTGTGGCTGGCTGTAAGCCGGTAATAATGCGCAGCAGCGTGCTTTTACCACAGCCAGATGGCCCCAACAAGGCTACAAATTCTCCTTCGGTCATGTTCAGGTTGATGTCCTGAACGGCATTGAAGCGGTGCTGTCCTGTGCCGTAGGATTGGTGTACATTTTGTAATTGCAGCAGCGGCGGATGGTTCATGCGTTACTCCATACGGTATTTTTCTTCGGCCAGGGCGTACAGACGCCGCCAGAACAGCCGGTTAATGAGGACGACAGTCAGAATCATGCTGAGGGTGGCCGCCAGCAGCAGGGGGTAATCGCCGCTGGCCGTGGCCTGGGCGATAGTGGCTCCAATACCGATGACGTGCAACGTTTGGCCGCCAAAGACAACGTGTTCGGCCACAATGCTGGCGTTCCAGGCGCCGCCGCTGGCTGTAATGCTGCCGGTCACCAGGTACGGGAAAAGGGAGGGTAAAATCAGCGTACGCCACCGCTGCCCTCGCTTTAATTGCAGCAGCGATGCCGTATATTTTAACTCTTGGGGAATGGCGCTGGTGCCCGCAATGACATTGAATAGCAGGTACCATTGCGTTCCCAGCAGCATTAACAGCACAGCAGCTATGTTCAATCCCTGAGGTAGCCGCAGTAAGAAAATGAGGAAGATGGGAAAGATGGCGGTGGCCGGGATGGAGGCCGTTACCTGTACCAGCGGCTGCAAAAAGGCTGCCAGACGACGATTCGTGCCAATGGCCACGCCCAGGGGCACAGTCCAGGCCAGGGCTATAAGCAAGGCCAGACCGACGCGCAGCAGCGTGGCCAGCAACCCCAACCCAATCTGTCCCCATTGGCCCAGGGGGAGGCGCAGCAGCATCAGACCCGCCCGAAATGCCCCATACAGCAGCGCCGCCGCCAGAATAAAGAGGATCACCCCGTACAGCAGCGACTGTCTTTTGCTGGCTGACTGCCCCGCCTCCCGCATGGGGTGGTGGGCCAACAGCCAGGCGTCTATTTTCTCTTGCGCGGGGTATATAATTTTGTCCTGGAATCCGGTGACCAGGCGGGCGTTGCGCCAGGCGTCATAGAACCAGGATGTGGGCGGGCCCTGATCGGACACCAGTTCTACTTTGAAGCGGGCGGCCCATGCCAGCAGGGGCCGCCAGATGACCTGATCAAGCAGCAAAACAATCAGGATCAAGGTTCCCAGCCCCCAGGCGATGGCCCGAAAATTCTCCTGGTTGGCGGCTTCCTGCAAGTAGGCGCCCAGGCCAGGCAAACGGAAATCCCGCTGGCCGACGGTGAAAATTTCGGCGGCCATCAGAAAAAACCAGCCGCCAGCCCAACTCATCATGCTGTTCCAGATCAGGCTGATGCCGGCAAAAGGCAGCTCTAACATCTTAAACCGCAGCCAGCCATTAAAACGGAAAATACTGCTGGCTTCCTGTAGTTCTTTGGGCAGCGTGGTCAGCGATTGGTACCAGGCAAACGTCAGATTCCATACCTGGCTGGTGAAAATCAAGATAATGGAAGTGAACTCTGCCGCGGCGCTTTGCGGCAGGATGGTGCTCAGGCTGAGCAAGACGACAGGCAAGAATGAGAGGATAGGCACACTTTGCAGCACATCCAGCAAAGGCATGAGCAACTGTTCTGCCCGCCGGTTGGCCGTCGCCAGCCGGCCATATGCCAGCGAGAACAAAAGAGACAGGGCATAGGCCAGGCTGATGCGCCTTAGTGAGAGAGCCGCATACCAGGGCAGGGCGCTGGGCGCCAGGGAAATAGAAGGCCCGCGAATGACGGCCGGCGCGGCGATAGATAGTCGCACGCCAATATAGACGAGGACGCCAACGCTCACCAACGCCAGGGCGTCGCCCCAGGTGAAACTGGGGCTGAGAGGTTGTTCGATTTTGAAATGACGAGGAACCTGGGCCATATCACCTCTGGTGTGGCTAGACAGGCAGTTAGCCGGGCCGGCAAAGAGCGACCTGACAATGGTTTCTGCCGCCGGAGGATAATCCTATCACGAGCGCCAACAGATGCAATGACGTGCCGCACACCCCTGATTGTCTTTAATTGTCAAAAACACCCGATACCGCTGCTCTTCCCCATTAACCATTC
>CAYQYJ010000337.1:0-2694 GCA_964421605.1 uncultured Ardenticatenaceae bacterium
GCGACTGACGCCTAACAAAGAACGCCCACCATGGACTTGAAATCCCTCTTCCTCCTCGACCCCGACGTCATCTTTCTCAATCACGGCTCTTTTGGCGCTACGCCCCGCCCTGTTTTCGCCGCTTACCAGGAATGGCAGCGACGGCTGGAGTGGCAGCCTGTGCAGTTTTTAGGCGTGGACCTGCCGCGTTACCTGGCGGAGGCGCGCGCGGCGTTGGCGGCGCTGATCAACGCCGCGCCCGATGATGTGGCTTATGTACCCAATGCGACTTTTGCCGTCAACGTCGTCGCCCGTTCCCTGCCGTTGGGCCCAGAGGACGAAGTGCTGACCACTGACCATGAATATGGCGCCTGCGACAATGTCTGGCGCTGCCTTAGCCAGCGGCAGGGTTTTCGTTATGTGGCGCAGCCGGTGGACATGCCGGCAACCACCCCCACCAACATCCTCTCCCAACTGTGGCAAGGCGTCACCCCCCGCACCAAAGTCATATTCCTCAGCCACATCACCTCCCCCACCGCCTTAACCCTGCCCGTCGCCGAAATTTGCGCCCGCGCCCGCGCCGCCAACATCCTCACCGTCGTAGACGGCGCCCACGCCCTGGGGCAGATCCCCCTGGACATGGCCGCGTTGGGAGCTGATTTTTACACCAGCAACGCCCACAAATGGTTGTGCAGCCCCAAAGGATCTGCCTTCCTCTACGCCCGCCCCGAAGTGCAGCCCCTCGTGCAGCCCCTCGTCATTAGCTGGGGTTGGGGGGAAGAGCGACCGTTTACTTACGGTTCCAACTTCCTGGACTATCTACAATGGCAGGGCACCGACGACGTCTCCGCTTACCTGACTGTTCCCGCCGCCATTACCTTTCAGACGGAACACAACTGGCCTGCCGTGCGTCGCCGCTGCCATGTTCTGGTGCAGCAAGCGCTGCAGCGCATCAATGCGCTCACAGGTCTGCCTCCCATGTACCCTGACGACGCGGGTTTCTACCATCAAATGGGTATCGCCGCTCTGCCGCGCCAGGCAGATTTAGCTGCCTTCAAAACCCGCCTCTACCAGCGCCACCGCATTGAAATCCCGTGTATCCAATGGCAAAACCGCCAATTCATCCGCATCTCCATTCAGGGCTACAATACGCAGTCAGATGTAGACGCCCTGCTTCATGCCCTGCGCCAGGAATTGTAAAAGCGCCTTCTCCCTATGCTGCGACTGATCCACCAATCCGACACACAACTGGAACTGCGCTGCTATTCTGTCTGGGGGCGCATCGCGGCGTGGGGTTTGATCCTGGGCGGCGTGATGGCGTTGGCTTTTTGGGGTCAGGTACTCTCCCTGCATTGCACGCGCTTAGGGCCGGCCACCGTAAGCTGCAACTACCGCGCTGGCTGGTTGGGTCTCCCTGGTCGCGCTGAGAACGTTGAAGTGCGTGGGGCGGAACTTGCCGGCAGCCGCAGCATCTATGGCGTCAATCTGATCACTGCTGGCGACGAACTGCCTGTCACCCGCGTCTCGGCTCTGGGCTACCGGCGGCAGCGCGATTTGGTCGTGCAGATCAACGAATTCGTGGCTGACTGGGAGCAATCCACCCTTGCTATTTCCAGTTTCTACCCCTGGTGGCGCTATCTCCTGCTGGCTGCCCCGCTCTTTGCCGGGTTGCTCCTGTTGAGCCTTCTGCCCACTGTTACTCTGACCCTGCAAAAACAAGCCGCCCTCACTATCCACCGCCATACCTGGTGGCGTCGCCGGACCCATACTTATCCCTTGTCCCAGGTAGAAACTATTCTCCTCCAACCTCGCCCCCTACGTTCGCCCTTGCTCCACCTGCGTCCTGCCGCCCCTGCCCCCTATTCCTTGCCTGGCCTTTCCAGACGCGACCGCGCCCGCCTGATCGCCTTGATCAACCAGTTTTGAGTTTGCGGGGCGCATAGTTTGCTCACGGCGAGGATGGACAGAAAGGATGGGCACAAGTCAATGAGATGATGTTATGCTTGCGGTGGTGTGGGAACCTGTCGTTCCGAGTGGAACGAGGAATCTCAATGGCGTTGGCGGGTAAAGGGGGTAGGGATTCCTCAGGCTGTGGCCTGCGGGATGATATAGTGTGAGGGTTTATGATGTCGCAAGGTTTGAAAGTTGAAGTTATCCCGGCTGCCGGCATTTCCCCTGCCCTCCTCAACGCCATCCACGCCCTCTGCCATCGCGCCTACGCAGAAGACCTGCGCCCCCTCTTTGCCACCTTCAACGATCCTACCCATGTGCTTGGTTTCCTGGACGGCGACCTCGTTGCCCACGCCATGTGGGTCACCCGCTGGCTCCAGCCGGGGGACAGCCAGCCGTTGCGTACAGCCTACGTGGAGATGGTGGCCACCGAACCCCAATTCCAGGGACGCGGCTTTGCCACCGCCGTCATGCACCGGCTGGCGGAAGGTATTTCCGCCTATGACCTGGGCGGGCTATCCCCAGCCGAGACCAGCGTGTACGCCAGGTTGGGTTGGGTTTTCTGGCGTGGGCCCTTGTTTATTCGCCTGGATCAACAGCTAATGCCTACGCCAGACGAGCAGGTCATGATCTTGCATCTGCCGCAAACGCCGCCGCTCGATCTGGACCAACCGTTGTCAGCGGAGTGGCGCGCGGGAGAACTGTGGTGACCACAACCAGAGGGTGGGTAGGGCAGTGCCAGGCACGGGGCAGCAGGAATTTATT
>CAYQYJ010000337.1:2794-4528 GCA_964421605.1 uncultured Ardenticatenaceae bacterium
ACTATGAACGTTTGACGGGGTTATATCCTTGTGATATGATCTTACCTCTCTGGCCTCCAGCCAGATTATTGTCGTTTGGATACAATAAGTAAGCAAAAAAGAGAGGAAAGGATAACCAGGAAATCACGAACTACAACGAAGAAAGATTCAGGCTATCGGGTGAATGGTCGTATTCGAGCGCGGGAATTGCGCTTGATTGATCAGGATGGTACCAATCATGGTATCGTGCCCTTGCGGGATGCTCTGGAACGGGCACGTCTGGCAGGCCTGGATCTGGTGGAAGTTGCGCCGCAGGCAAACCCTCCGGTGGCGCGCATCTTAGACTATGGTAAGTTCTCCTATGAGCTGACCAAAAAAGAGCGGCTGGCACGTAAACAACAGAAGCAAATTGACATCAAAACCATTCGGTTTAGCATTGATACGGCTGATTTCCATCGCGAAATCAAAGTCCGCAACGCCCGCAAATGGCTGGAAGAAGGCAAAAAAGTCAAAGTCTCTATCCGCTTCTATGGGCGTGAAATCACGCGACCGCAAATTGGCATGGACATTATGAAGGCTATTGCCAAGGACCTGGAAGGTCTGGCGACTGTCGAACAGGAGCCAAACATGGAAGGTCGCAACATGGTGATGATGCTGACGCCAGCCAGTTAAACGGTAAAAAAGATCACGAAGAAGGTCAACTTTTCCAGAAGTTGACCTTCTACATCCAAGTCAGGTAACAAAACAAAGCCCGTAGCGGGCTTTTTTGTGAGAGATTAACATGCCCAAGGCAAAAACCAAGAAGTATAAAATCAAGACGTACAAAGCAGCCGCCAAGCGGTTTCGGGTAACGGGCACGGGTAAGATTATGCGCACCAAAGGCGGCAAGAGCCACTTGCGCCGCCGCAAGTCTAAGCGCGTCAAGGCCCAACTGGACCGGATGCTGGAAGTGACCGCGCCGGGCGACCGGAAGCGTATCATGCGTATGGCCCCGTACTTGAAACAGTACAAGGCAAATCCGCCTGCTTAAAGAACTGTTCCTGCCTGTTCTGCTGAAGAAGAGGCAATCGCTGCCTGGCCTCGGCCCCCATGCTTGAGTGTCCAGGCTCTATGAAATGCGAGGAGATAAACAATGCGAGTAAAAGGTGGCGTTGTAACCAGACGCCGTCACAAGAAAATTTTGGATATGACCCAGGGCCAGTGGGGCACGCGCAGCAAGCTTTTCCGCCGCGCCAACGAGGCCATGATGAAATCCCAATGGTACGCTTATCGCGACCGGCGGCAGCGCCGTCGTGATTTTCGCCAGTTGTGGATTGCCCGCATCAATGCCGGCACGCGCGCCAATGGCCTGAGCTACAGCCGCTTCATTTACGGTTTGAAGCAAGCCAATGTGACGTTGGACCGCAAAGTGTTGGCGGATCTTGCCGTGCGCGACGAAGCCGCCTTCGCGGCTTTAGTGGAAACGGCTAAACAGGCTATGTCATAGACAGGCCACAAAGCCGCAGCGGTTTGTTTTGTTATCTGACTGATTTACCTGACCTCTCTGAAAACGCCACGTTTGCCCGCAAGCGTGGCGTTTTTTGTTGCCGGCATTCCCGCAGTAAAATAGGCGATAGCAAATTGTTTCACGCGGAGACGCGGAGGACGCAGAGAGAAAAGCGGCGCGCCTGCTCCTTCTCAGGCAACGAGAGCGAGACAGGCGGGCGATCAGGCAATTGATGGGGAATGGACAGACGATGATGGATGCGCGCCGGC
>CAYQYJ010000338.1:0-2494 GCA_964421605.1 uncultured Ardenticatenaceae bacterium
TGGGCAAGGCGCTCATGACTGAAGGGCTGCGGCGGCTGCAGCGCATGGGCGCGACCCTGGCTTTTGTGGGCGGCTACTCGCCTGCGGCGAATGCCCTCTACCACTCCGTCATGGGCGACGACCACGAGCTTTATGAGTCGTGGGTCAGGGAGTGGTAACCCGGTGGCGCAAATTTGACCTTATTTGCCGGCAATTCTTACTACTTGCGCTCGTTTGATCTGTTGCCGCCCGCAACGGCAAAATGATTAATCGGTTTGGTGCGCTTAAGTCATAGACACAATACCCTTTAATGGAGACGCAGCCATGCGAGTGACAAAAGAGACGATGGTGGCTTTGGGATATGGCAAATATTTTCGTGCTGATCGCATTGTGGGGTTAGCGCCTATTGAACAAGGGCGCGGGCCCGGGCAGCGCACCCATGTTTATGTGGAGGACGTTGGCGAGCCGGTGGTGGCTTCCCGTTCGGAGTCGGCTATTCTGCGCGACATGGTGGAGATGCCGCAAGAAGTAACGCGGGCGCGGGAGCAGCAGCATCTGTTGGCGGACATTTTGGACGCTGTAAAAAGCCTGGACCCCACGCTGCGCTCGATCATCAAGAGCCAGAGCCAGTGGGATCTGGCGCGGTTGGAAGAGCGGATTATGGATTTGTTGGAAGAAGGCAGCGAGGGTTAGCGCGGCGTGCGTCCCGATCTGCCCGCGCCCGATTTGTTGCGCCAACAATCCGACTGGTTAGCTCCCGCGCGGGCGCGGCTGCTGCGGCGCATCGGCGTGGCGCATAGGCGGCGCGTCTTGGACCTGGGGGCAGGGTATGGCGCGGCCACGGCGGAACTGGCGCGGCGCAGCGGCGGGTTGACAGCCGCGCTGGATAGGGATGAAGCGGCATTGGGCGCAGCGGATGCGCCTTTTGTGGGCGCGGCGCGGGTGGCTGGGGATGCGCGGCGTTTGCCGTTTGCGGCGGGGGTGTTTGACCTGGTTTTTACGCAGTTGGTCTGGTTGTGGCTGCCTGTGGCGGCGGTTGCGCCGGAAGTGTGGCGTGTGTTGGCGCCAGGGGGCGCGCTGATAGCCCTGGAGCCGGATTACGGCGGCATGATGGAGCATCCACCGGATGTGGCAGTGGCGGAAGTGTGGCGGGCGGCGTTGGCGCGGACGGGCGCGGACCCACTGGTGGGACGCAAGCTGCCTGGGCTGCTGGCTGCGTGCGGCTTTGACGTGCAGGTGGATTTGTTTGCGACCCTATCGCCGCCGGCTGAGGAACGGTTCGATTTGCTGCGCGGTTTGCTGCTGACGGATGCAGAGCGGCTGGCGGTGGCGGAAGCGGCGGCAGCCAGCGCCAGCCGGCGCGGCGTTTGGGGGCAGGTGGTGCATTTGCCGTTCTTTCTGATCACAGCGACGCGCCCGGCGACGGTATAGAGGTGAGGCCGGGGCGGGTTGCCAACCAGCCCAACGGAACGCAAAAAGGCGCGGAGGGAATCTCCGCGCCTTTTTGCCTGAAGGAGGGTACCAGTTGGGAGATTAGCGGGGCCAGGGGCCGAGGATAACGGTGTCCACCACGTGGATAACGCCGTTGGAAGCGTTGACGTTGGGGATGATGACCTGAGCGTCATCGTTGACGTAGATGCTGCCGCTGAAATATTTCAAGCCAGCTTTTTGCCCATTAGCCATAGTCACGTCGCCTAGCAGGGTCAGCGCCTTGTCGGCATTGACTTCGCCAGGGATAGCATGATAGAGCAGGATGTCGGTCAACTCTTCTTTGGTGAAAGCCGAGGCGATGTTGTCCGCGTTCAGACCCAGTTTGGCGAAGGCGTCATCGGTGGGAGCGAAGACGGTCCACGCGCCGCTGGAGAGGGCGTCAACCAGGTCGGCGGCGACAACGGCGGCGACCAGGGTGGTGAAGCGCCCATCGTTAATGGCGATGTCTACAATGGTGCTGCCGCTGGCGGCAGTTGAAACGGCGGCGGAAGAAGAAACGGGTGCGCTCTCGCTGCGCGGCCAGGGACCGAGAATGACGGTGTCTACGGCATGGATCACCCCGTTAGCGGCAGTGATGTCGGCGATGATAACTTTGGCGTCATCGTTGACATAGATGTCGCCGTTGAAATATTTTAAGCCAGCCTTCTGACCGTTAGCCATGACGATGTCGCCCACGGCAGCTTTGGCTTTGCTGGCGCTCACTTCACCCGACAACGCATGGTAGAGCAAGATGTCTGTCAGTTCTTCTTTGGTGAAGGTGGAGGCGATATTGTCTGCATTCAAGCCCAGTTTGGCGAAAGCGTCATCGGTGGGGGCGAAAACGGTCCATTGGCCGCCAGAAAGGGCATCGGCCAGGTCGGCGGCGACGACGGCGGCGACCAGGGTGGTGAAGCGACCATCTTCAACGGCAATTTCGACGATATTTCGTTGGTCCCGCGCCAATGCCGCCGGAACGGCAATGAGCAGGGCCAGGAACAACAGTACAACAGTGGTGATAGAGCGACGCATGTTACATTTCTCCTTT
>CAYQYJ010000338.1:2594-4522 GCA_964421605.1 uncultured Ardenticatenaceae bacterium
GCCGGCTTCTTTTTGCCGGCATGGAAGTTCTGCGCCAGAGTTGGTGACGTTCGTCACTTGCCTGCTACTGTCGCCGTGTCTATCTTGAAGCGTAGGTTGGATGAAACATCAATGAAAACAGGAAAACAGTCACGGGTTACGCACCTATACCGGGCAGATGACACCGATTGATGCTTCATCCGCATCCATCCATGTTCGTTTGCGCCCTATTTGCACCGAATCTGCCCTGGCGCGGGGCGCGCCACGATGGATGAAAGTCGGGCAGGGATGCCCGACCTACGTGTTTTCAAAGGAGAAACACTCATGTCTCGCCGTTTTTTGCTCTGGCTGTTCATTCCCCTTTCTTTGCTTATCTTCTTTAATGCGGCACCCACGCAGACCGCCGCAGCTGATGCGGATGGAATGGCGCTGGTTGCCGTTTCGCTGACTGCGCCTGAGGACGTGGCGCAGTTTGCCGGCACGAGCGTGCCGGCATTTGCCCGTTTGCATGGTCTGGCAGGCGACTATCTGCTGGCAGGCGCAGATGCCAGCGGGTTGCGCGCCCTGCAAAAGGCAGGTCTGACTGTTCGCGTCCTCGATCCTGACATGCGCGGCGCTGCCTATTACCTGGCTTATGCCATCCCCGGTCGCAGCGCGCCCGACTGGCAGACGTATGGTCGCCTGCTGCTGGACGATGGGCGGCAGGTTTTGCTGCGCGCGACCGCGGCGGATGCCGCCCGCCTGGCGGAAACGGGCGTGGACCTGCGCGCTTTGACGTTGACAGCCAAGCCGTTGGCTGCGCCGCCGGCGGCTGTACCCACGGTGGTGGACCCGGATCCCCTCATCCAGCAGATGATGGATCAGGTCACCACCCAGGCGGTGTATGATTACGATGGCGGTCTCAGCGGTGAGTGGCCCGTGACCATTGGTGGGCAGCCGTATACTATTCTCACGCGCAACACCTACAGCGGCGAGCCCATCCAAAAAGCGACACAATATGTAGGCGAGCACATGCAGGCGTTGGGGTTGGACGTGGAATACCACGTCTGGAACGCCAGCCGCCCGCCCAACGTCATTGGCGAACGCCTGGGCAGCACCAACCCGGATGACGTGTACCTGATTACGGCTCACCTGGACGACATGCCTTCGGGCGCAGTGGCCCCAGGCGCGGATGACAACGCCAGTGGTTCGGTGGCGGTGTTGTTGGCGGCGGACATCTTCACTCAGTATGAATGGGGCTGCACCCTGCGCTTTGCCTTCTGGACGGGCGAGGAGCAAGGGTTGTTGGGCAGCCAGGCTTACGCTCAGCGCGCCTTCAACCAGGGGGACAACATCCTGGGCGTGCTCAACCTGGACATGATTGGCTGGAACACCTTGAATAGTTCGCCCGACATTGAACTGCACGCTACCAACAGTATCCCGCCCACGCTGCAACTGGCGCAGTTATTTGCCGATGTGGTGGACGTGTACGGCCTGAACCTGGTGGCGAATATCATCCCCAACGGCACGGGCGCCAGCGACCACGCTTCCTTCTGGGATTATGGTTTCAACGCCATTTTGGGCATTGAGAACTATACGGGCGGCGACTTTAATCCGTATTACCACACGACGCAGGATCGCCTGGCGGTGTTGGATATGGCTTACTTCACCGATTTCGTCAAGGCGTCGCTGGGTTCCTTCGCGCACATGAGCGGCTGCCTGATTCCGGGTGGCCTGGGCACGTTGAGCGGGCAGGTGACGGCGGCGGAAGATGGCGCGCCCATTGCCGACGCCATCGTGCGGATGACAGACCCGATGAACCACACGTTCTCGGCGACGACGGATGCCGGCGGCGTCTATACGCGCACGCTAATGGCGGAGACGTATGAAGTGACGGCGGAGGCGTTTGGCTATCTGCCGCAGAGCGTTTCAGGCGTCGTTATCCTCACGGATACGGTGACGATTCAGGA
>CAYQYJ010000339.1:0-4481 GCA_964421605.1 uncultured Ardenticatenaceae bacterium
GCCAGCAAGCCATATTGCAGCGTCAGACCATCGTTGTCGCTGGTGGCTACAATCAACGCCTTATCGCTTAGGGTCTGCGGCACGGCCGGGGCCGCTATTTCTACTGTCAAGGCGACACTCTCGCCGGGGTTCAGCAGCGGGGTTTGTCCAGGCGTTACAGTTGTGGGCCATTGATTAAGGTAGCTTGCCAGAGTAAAGCTGGCGGCGGCGCTGCCGCTGTTGGTGAGTGTCAGCAAGTAAGTCACCGTCTGCCCGGGGCCAACGTCCGCGGTCTGGTAGAACGGGGTCACCGTCATGCCGGCATCCCACTGCGTCGTCACCAGGGAATCAAACGTCATGCCGGGTCCCCAGACGTACCAGGCGTAAAGGGGCTGCTCCTTCAAGTACAGATTAAAGAAAGCGGCTAACCAGCGGTTGGTGATGGCTAATTGGGTTTCTGCCGGCATAGACCCGCCGCAATTGCCCAAACCACTGGCAAAAGCGCAGTGGTCGCCCCCTTGCAGCACAGGCAGTAAGCGCGGCGCATTCCCATTGTCATACATTGGCTGCTGGTGATTGGCTACGGAGGCAATGAAATCGTCGCTGCCGCCCAATAAGGCAACAGGCACCTGGATGTTCGCCATCGCCTCCACTGACGAATCAGGAAATGTCTTCGCCGCCGCCAGATTGATCACCGCCTTCACTCGTGGGTCCTCGGCCGCCGCCAGAATGCTGACGCCGCCGCCCATGGAATGGCCCGACAGACCAAAATGATCTGTGTCCACCTGCTGGTATAATTCCGAATCTGCGGCGGCATTCTCTTCTTCCAGCCAGGTCAATGTGTACTGCAAATCATCGGCAAAGGCGGGATGGGATGGGAACAGACCGCTGCCAGACTTGGAAGCAATCAGGAAGTAACCAAAGGACACCAGATGCTCGTAATTGCCTTGATAAATCAAGGGCGGCGCGAGAAAACCATGAGCAAAGGAAATGGCGGGATAAGGCGCGCCGCTGCCATCGTACGGCTGGTCAGGGCCGGCAGCCGTGGCCGGGTAAAAGAACCAGGCTTCAAAGGTTGTGCCGTCCGGACGGTCAACCGTTATCAGCCGCCAGCCTGCCTGGTAAGGGCCAGGCTGCGCCGGATCAGACAAACCTGCCGGCAGCGACAGCACATCGCCGGCATTCGCCGCCATCGTAAGCCCATTTTCCGCCGCCGCCGTCCACACAGTTACAAACAACAAAAGAAAGACAGCCACAAAACTCAGATTCAATTTGTGTTTCATCGTCAACTCCATCAAAAGATATTTCCGAGAGACTGGAGCACTCTCCAAGACTGCTCCAGTTTGGGGGTGCGTAACTCGCCTCCATTATAAACCAATATCGAGATTGCACAAGTCATGTCTATATCTTGTAAAGGTATTTCTGGTTGCCGCTTCTGGTTTTGACGCCTGTCCAGCGTTATAATAGCAGCCAACTCCGCCGCCAACGATGGCGAAGACAGCGAACCCGGACAGCCCACTTGTCACTTACCACTACTTTCAAGGAGTCAAGCCTATGCCCATTATGCTTCTTGACAACAGTCTGCAAGTTGAAATCTTCTTCGAGGAAACGGACAGCAACTTTGCCGACAACATTTGCATCTGTTTCGTGGAAGATTGCCCGCCAGACGAAAGAATCTTCAAAGCGGATGAGACAAACATCTTCCTGACACCAGAGCAAGCCACGCAGTTAGCCACGGCGTTAATGAACGCCGCCGCCGAGAGCCGCGTGGCGGCCCGCGACCGGTAGCACAGCACCAGGCAAGCTCACCTTCTGGCAGGTTTGCGCACCCTGCGCAGACCTGCCCGCCTTTTTCCGCCACAATGCCATTCGACCACGACACATTTATCTCCCCATTCACCTGGCGCTATGGCAGCCAGGAAATGCGCGCCATCTGGTCTGAACAGCACAAGCGGCGGCTGATGCGGCGGGTCTGGGTAGCGTTGGCGGCGGCGCAGCGGGATGCCGGCATTGTCACCCCTGCCCAACTTGCCGACCTGGAAGCGCACGTAGACGATATTGACATCCCCCGCGCCCTGGAGATTGAGCGCGAAACCCGCCACGACGTTATGGCCGAAATCCGCTGCTACGCGGAGCAATGCCCGGTTGGCGGCGGCATCCTCCATTGGGGCGCCACCAGCGAAGACATCAACGACAACGTCAACGCGCTGCGGCTGCGCCAGGCTATGCAGCTAGTCGCCGGGCAGCTACGCCAGCTTTTGTTGGCGCTGGCGGTCCAGATTGAGCGGTACGCAGACACGCCCACCCTGGCTTTCACCCATATCCAGCCCGCCGAACCGACCACCCTGGGTTACCGCTTCGCTGGCTATGCGCAAGAGTTATGGAGCGACTGGGCAGGATTGCAAACGCTGGCTGCGCATATAAAAGGAAAAGGGTTCAAAGGCGCAGTCGGCACGCAAGCCAGCTTCGTGGAGATTTTGGGCGGCACTCCCCTGAGCGCCGCCGACATGGAAGCGCGGGCTATGGCGCTGCTAGACCTGCCCGCCTTCGCCATCACCACCCAGACCTATCCGCGGCAGCAAGATTTGCGCGTGCAGCAGGCGCTGTCCAGCCTGGCGGCTTCGCTGCATAAGCTGGCTTTCGACTTTCGCCTCTTACATTCCCCGCCGTTTGGCGAGTGGGCGGAACCGTTTGCCGCCGGGCAGGTCGGCTCTTCAGCCATGCCGTTCAAGCGCAACCCGATCAATATGGAGAATATCTGCTCGCTGGCTCGCTATGTGGCGGGCACCGTGAGCATGGCCTGGGACAACGCCAGCCAGGCTGTTCTGGAGCGCAGCCTGGATGATTCCGCCAACCGCCGCCTCTTCCAGCCGGAAACATTTCTGGCTGTGGACGAGATGTTGCGGCGCATGACGCGCGTCATTACGCACATGCATGTAGACGAAGCGGCTATTGCCCGTAATATGGCCGTTTACGGCCCGTTTGCCGCCACAGAGCGGGTGCTTATGGCGTTGGTGATGGCTGGCGCAGACCGCCAGGAAGCGCATGAATGGCTGCGCCAACACAGTCTGGCGGCCTGGGAAGCCAGCCGGCAGGGGGCAGCCAATCCCCTGGCGGACTCCCTGGCTGCCGACCCGCGCCTGACAGACAAACTGCCTGCTAACGTTATTCATGGTTTGATGGATGCCGGCAGCCACACGGGTACCGCCGCCGCCCGCGCCCGCCGGTTAGCCCAGGACCTCTTGACGGCCCTGGGCCCTGGCGCGTAGTCTGGCGAAGCATCAATCCGCAGCCGCTTCTACCGCGCCAGCCAGGTGTTGTCGTGCCGGCAAAAAGATCGCCGCCAGGAAGGCAATCGCCAGCAAGAAAGCAGTGCGCTGCAGCGTCGCCCCCAAGCCAGCCTGGTCCGCCAGCAAACCCACGACGTAACTGCCCACTGAGCCGCTAAAAAACATCACGCCCAAGGTCAGCCCAGAAGCCAGTGCCTGCCGTCCTGGCAACATAGATTGCACCTGAATGACCAGCACGCTGTGCGGCATCCCCACAAAGAAGCCAGCCAATAGCAGCAGCGCCAGACGGAGCGCGCCCACGCTGGGAACAAAAAAGAAAACGGGCAGCAGCCCCGCCCCCATACCCAAGAGAATGGCCCACTTGCCGCCCCAACGGTCAGCCAGATTACCGCCTACAATCCCCCCCACAGCGGAGCCCATCATATACATGCCCGTCAGCCAACCCACGTAACCACTCTGATAGCCTAGTTCTGTAAACAGCTTGGGAGCAAAGGTCAGAATGGACAGACTAACGGTGTTCATGCAAGCCACAATCACCAACAGCAGCCCCGCCAGGTAGCGGCGGGAAACAGATGGCGGGCGGGACAGGGCTGGCGACTGGGTCGCCTGGGGTGTGGCGGCGCTGCTGCGGATAGAAGGCAGCCAACGCCAATCCAACAGAAAGACTATCAACGCCAACAGCGGCAGCACAATAACGCCTGGACGGTTCCAGGTTTGCAGGAGTGCGCCAGCCAAAACGGGACCCAAAAACAAGCCCATCTGCCCGGCCATGAAAAAGTACGCCGTCGCCTGCGTGCGCCGCGTGACACTGGCCTGGCTGGCAACCATCGTCCCCGGCGGGTGAAACGCCCCAGAACCAATGCCCGCCATTGTCAACGCCGCCAGCGACGCCCAATCCCCAGCCAACGACGCCGCGCCATAGAACAAGATCATCCAGCCAATGCCACCGACCACCAGCCAGCGCGCCCCATATCTATCGGCCAACCAACCAAATAGCGGCTGCGTCAGCGCATTGCCCACGTTGTACAACAGGGCCACCAGCGCTACCTGGGAGTTGCTCAACCCCAGGCTCAAAGCCAGCACGGCAATCAGCAGGGTGCGGCTGCTGTTCAACACGTCCACTGAGAAGTGTGTCAGGGACACAGACAGGTAAGATTTATTGCGCCAGAGAAAACTGTTTGCCATGCGTAATGTTCTCGTAAGCCTTACACA
>CAYQYJ010000340.1:0-4471 GCA_964421605.1 uncultured Ardenticatenaceae bacterium
CCTTACCCGTGCCATCGTTCCAAATTTTGACATCTTTTTTGCGCCCTGCTATACTTTATACCCTGTACCTCTGCAAAACATTATCTTGAGGGAGAGGAGGGATGGCCGAGTGGACGATGGCAACGGTCTTGAAAACCGTAGTGGGCTTTGCTCACCGGGGGTTCGAATCCCTCTCCCTCCGTTAAAAATTGAAAGGTTTGTGGGGAGGTGCCAGAGTGGTCGAATGGGGCCGCCTGCTAAGCGGTTAACGGCGTAAAACCCGTTCCAGGGTTCGAATCCCTGCCTCCCCGTTTTGACGTCTTTGGGGTATAATAACCTTGATGACGAATGGCATCATCTTGCGCCCTTAGCTCAGTGGATTAGAGCGTCTGGCTACGAACCAGAAGGTCGGGAGTTCGAGTCTCTCAGGGCGTATTTAACAAAGCGACACCATCAGGCGTCGCTTTTTTGTTGATGAAACTTATCTCCAACCTTGTTATGCACCATGCGCACACCTGCCGGCAAAGAATGCCGTTTTTACTACCAGAACTTTCACCGGGGGCGCTCTGACCAGGAGTGTCGCCTGATACTCAACAACCCCAATTCCCACTCCTGGGAGCCAAAGGATTGCCAGAACTGCCCGGTGCCCGACATCTTGTTGGCAAACAGCAGCCCGCACCTGGTGCTGGAAGGGAGCGTTAAGAGAGGGATATTCAGCCTGGGGCGGCGTATTGAAGTTACCGCCTTTTGCAGTAAGCATTTGATTGATGTGCCCCTGCCGCAAGTAGGCTGTCCGCAGTGTGCGCTGGAACGACCTGATATGCGCACATTGTTTGGGGAAGAGTAGCTGCCGCCGACTGCCCTATACCTGATGTGATGAAAACCCATGATTAAGGCTATTTTACTCGATCTGGATGACACCCTGCTGTACAACAATATGCAGGATTTCTTACCGCGCTATTTTGGTTTGCTGGCTGAGTTCGCGGCGGCGTCTGCTTTGGCGGCGGCGTCGGCGCAGGAACGCCTGGACATGGTGCAGGAGTTGCTTGTTTGTACCCGTGAGGTCATGGCTAACAATGACCCTCTGTTAACCAACCGCGAAGTGTTTTGGGCCGCCTTCAGCCGGCGCACGGGATTATCCTGGGAACGCACAGAAGCCTTTTTTGCTCGCTTCTATCAGGAGCGTTTTGGGCAGCTTCAAGCAGTGACGCGCCCGGTGCCGCTCGCGCCAGAACTGGTACAGTGGTGCCAGGGGCAAGGATGGCGTGTTGTGATTGCTACCAATCCCTTGTTCCCACCAGCGGCTATTGAGCAGCGGTTGGCCTGGGCGGGTCTGCCTGTGACGGCGTATCAGTTTGATCTGGTCACCACGTTTGACAATATGCACGCCACTAAGCCGCAGGCTGCTTATTACCAGGAGATTTTCAGCCGCATTGGTTGCGTTCCAGAAGAAGCCATTATGGTGGGGGATGATTGGGGTAATGATATTGCGCCAGCCGCCGCCCTGGGCTGCCGTACGTATTGGATTACGCCAGACGATGCCGTTCTCCCACCCCAGCCAGACGTTGCCGCCGGCTACGGCACATTGGGCCAACTCTATACGGCTTTGCGCCAGGGCTGGCTGGCAGCCGAGAGCGCAGAACCGTTCTTTCCCCTACCAGGGGCAGTTCACCACCAGGCGTAACTATGCAGCAGCCCCCGCCTGTGCCCGAACTGTTGCAGCAGTTAGAGCAATTTGCGCACCAACTGCGCCAACTGTTGGTTGCGCCCACGGTGGATTGGCGGCGGCAGCCAGCGCCAGGGGAGTGGTCGCTCACGCAGGTAATATGCCATCTGCGCGATGTGGAGCGGGAAGTGCACCAACCTCGTTTTGCCGCCCTGATCGCCCGCGAAAACGCCTTCATTGCCGGCGCCACGCCAGATGAGTGGGCCGCGCCGCGCGACTATCAGGCGCAAGAGGGCCCCACAGCATTGGCTGATTTCCTGGCGGCGCGGGCAGAAACGGTGGCGACGTTGCAAGCCTTGCCGCCCACGCTTTGGTCTCGGCAGGGTCGCCACGCCTTTTTTGGTCCCACCAGTTTGCACGAGTTGTTGGGCCTGGTGGTGCGGCACGATGAGGCGCATGGGGAGCAAATCACAACGCTGATGCAGCGCAACCTCACATGACCTGTTGGCTCAAAGCTGCAATTTCGGCGCGCAGGCGGTTCGCTCGCTCCTGATCCTGACCGTGATTGAATAAAACGAAATGGTGTTTCTTGTACGCCAGTTCAGCGCACCGCTGGTAGAAGCGGGCGGCAGTGCGGTAGCCAGATAACCCGTTTGAAGAGAACAATGCCAGACCATGCCGCGCGCGGCCCAGGGTGGAGGAAGCCGTCTGCCACTGCTCTTGGGTGAGCAGCCCCTGTTCTACCTCTTCTGCCAGATACTCCTTGATCCAGCGGCTTTCCTGCCACAAAGCCCAGCCGATAATGACCAGGGTCAGCAGGATGCCGCCAAAGTCGCTGACCAACAGCAGCAGACAGAATAAACCGCCAATGGACGCCGAAGCATTGTGGATGGCGTGCAGCAAGACGGCGACGCTCCAGCCGACGAGGGGGGCGACAAAGCGTATGCCCTGGTTGCGCGACAGGCGGGCTACTGCCAGGCCCAGGCCCGTCATGCTGGAAAACAGGGCGTGATTGAGGCCAAATAGAATGGCGCGCAAGAAAATAGTCATCTGCCAGGCGGACGTTCCCTGTTCGTTGTAGACGTTGAGAAAATAGAAGACGTTTTCCACCATGGCAAAACCCATGCCAACCATCGCGCCGTAAATGATCCCGTCCAGGGGGCTGTCCAATTCATGCCGCCAGAAGAAGAAGATGCCGAGCAAGGCAAATCCTTTGAGTGATTCTTCAATTAAGGGGGCAATAATGGATGCGCCCACGAAGTCGCCGAAGCCTTCGCTGAGCAGATAAAAGGGGATGCTAAAGGCGGTGTTGAAGATGAAGGCGGCTATGATGCTGGGAATAGCGCCCCATAAGAAGGCAGCCAGAATCAGGCTGACGGGTTCCTTTTCGTACCGGTCTACCCAGTAGATCAGGGCGGCGTAGAAGAGGGTGGGGAGAATGGCAGCCAATAAAGACAGGATAAGGATCATGCGCGCACCCTAGATAATGAGCATGGCATCGCCAAAGGAGAGAAAGCGGTAGCCCTGATCCAGGGCGGATTGGTAGGCGGCGCGGATGGGAGCGATGCCGGCAAACGCGCTAACTAACATCATTAACGTAGATTGGGGCAGATGGAAGTTGGTAATTAAGGCGTCTACCACGCGAAAATAGTAGCCTGGGTAAATGTACAGGTCCGTGCGCCCTTCAACCGCGGCAACAGGTTTCCAGGGGCAGGACTCTGGCGGGGGCTGCTGGCTGACGCCTTGCAGCGAGCCCCACGCATTGGCGCTGCGCCAGGCGGCCGTCTCTAACACGCGCACGCTGGTTGTGCCCACAGCTACCACCCGCCCGCCTGCCAGTTTGGCTTCGTTGATGCGTCGCGCGGCGGTTGGCGTTAGCTGCACCCACTCACTATGAATGGTATGGGCGTCTACGCGGTCAGCTTCTACCGGTTTGAACGTGTCTAAGCCGACGTGCAAGGTCACGGTTTCAAACAGCACCCCTTTCTGCCGCAGTGCCAGCAGCAGATCGGGCGTGAAATGCAGCCCGGCCGTTGGCGCGGCGGCTGAGCCAGGGGGTCGGGCATAGATAGTTTGATACCGTTCTCCGTCGGCTATGGGGCGTTGGATGTAAGGGGGCAGCGGCGTGTGTCCCAGCGCCTCCAGATGGGGGGCAATGGGTTCGCTGAAAAGGATTTGTCGCTGCGCGCCGGGCAGCACCGCCGTGATGGCGGCGGTGATGGTGGTTGGCTGGCCCGTTCCATCTAGCAGTTGGATTTCGACGCCTTCTACCAATTTCTTGCCGCCCACCAGCGCCAACCACTGCTGCGGGCCGGATTGCTCCAGCAGCAGCAGTTCAACCTGTCCGCCGCTGGTTTTGCGCCCATACAGGCGGGCGGGGATCACGCGGCTGTTGTTGGCTACCAGAATGTCGCCAGGGCGTAAAAAAGCGATAATGTCGCTGAAAGCGTGGTGGCTGATCGCCCCTGTGCGCCGATCTAATACCAGCAGACGGCTGGCGTCGCGTTGGCTTAAGGGTTCCTGGGCAATGTGGGATGCCGGCAGATCATAATCAAACTCAGCAGTTTTCATAAGACGGGGAGTAATTTAGCGACGAAAGATGCGGATGATGATGTTGAGCAGAATGGAACCGAGCAGACTGATCAGCAGCATGGTGGCCAGCGGAAAATAGAAGCGAAAATTTTCGCGTTCAATGCGGAAGTCGCCCGGCAGGTTGCCCAACCAGGGCAGATAACGCGCCGTCAACAAAATCAGCGCCCCGGAAAAGGTGATCACCAGCCCAATAATGATGAGGAGTTTGCCAAAGTCGGTCATGGTTTTACCCGT
>CAYQYJ010000341.1:0-4469 GCA_964421605.1 uncultured Ardenticatenaceae bacterium
GTATTGACAAGAATAATTTTTATTGCTAGAATATGTTTTATCGCTTGAAAATATTTGAATGATAAAGGAGTATGCAATGACTGAGGATTTTACACAGGCGGAACAGTATGTAATTTCTGACCTGGAAACGCTGAAAGTGATTGCCGATCCTCTGCGGACGCAGGTTTTGCAGCTTTTACTGAAGCCCAAAACGGTCAAAGAAGTGGCAGCGCGGCTGGAGATGCCGGCAACCAAGCTGTATTACCACGTTAACCAACTGGAAAGGTTTGGCTTGATTGGCGTGGTAGAGACAAACGTGGTGTCGGGCATTATTGAGAAAACGTACCAGGCCATCGCCCGCGACTACTGCGTAGACGACCAGTTGTTTGCCCTGACGCAGTTCACCGACCAGGCGGTGCGGGATATTCTGGGGGTTATTTTTGATGGGGCCAGGGAAGAAGTGCGGCGCAGCGTGGCGGCGGGGTTGATTGACCTGAACACGCCCGCGCGTAACGCCGAAGTCATGGATCGCGTGTTGGGGCGGGCCACTTTTAGCCTGATGCCGGCGCAGTTCCAAAGTTATGCAGGGCGGCTGGCGGCGCTGTTGAATGAGGTGGGGGAAGCGAGCCAGGAAAATGAACGGCAAAAAGAGGCGAAGGGCCTGGAATTGAAGCCGTATGGATTGGCGATAGGCTTTTATCCAGTGCATTTGATACGCGACGAGGAGCGGAAGTAGAACATACGCCATAGTTGTCGCAGGCCTGTGCTAAGCCTGTCGAAGCAATAAACGAGAGTAATCAGGATTTCGTAGATTTTGCCGGGTTGTTTTGTGGACAGCATGGAACTGGTTCCTCTGACCACTGAGCACTCGCCACTCACCACTATTTTCGAGGGAGGATTGATGATGGCTGGCAGTCAAATGGAACTAGAAAAGCAATACCCGCTGCGCCCGTTTTTTGTGATGTGGAGCGGGCAGGCGGTGTCGTTGTTGGGCAGCCAACTGGTGCAGTTTGCCCTGATCTGGTATTTGACGGAAAAGACCGGGTCGGCGACGGTGTTGGCGTTGGCGTCGCTGGTGGGGCTGCTGCCGGGAGTGGTCTTGGGACCGATTGCCGGCACGTTAGTAGACCGCTGGAACCGTCGCTGGGTGATGATAGGGGCGGACAGCGTGGTGGCGGCGGCGACAGTGCTGCTGCTGGTGTTGTTTGCCAGCGGGCAGGTGCAGGTGTGGCAAATTCTGGCGATCCTGTTTGTGCGGTCGTTGGGAGGCACATTCCACGGGCCGGCGATGATGGCTTCGACGTCGTTGATGGTGCCGCCGCGGATGTTGACCCGAATTGCCGGCATTAACCAGATGTTGCAAGGCGGCCTCAACATTGTTTCCGCGCCGCTAGGGGCGCTGCTGGTGGCCTGGTTGCCCATGCAAGGCATCCTGGCGATTGACATCGCTTCCTTCCTGGCGGCGATGCTGCCTCTCCTGTTCATTCACGTTCCCCAACCCGATGCCGCCGCCCGCCCCACGGGCGCGGGCGTGGCGGCTATTGCCCGCGATTTGAAAGAAGGGCTGCGCTATGTATGGAACTGGTCTGGGCTGCGCGGCCTGGTACTCATCACCGTCTCCGTCAACTTTTTGTTAGCGCCGGCGTTTTCGCTGATGCCGATCTTGATTACCACCCATTTTGACGGCGGCGCGCTGCAATTGGGCTGGATGAACGCTACCTTTGGCGTGGGCGTGCTGTTGGGTGGGCTGCTGTTGAGCGCCTGGGGCGGTTTCCCGCGCAAGATGTTGACGGCGCTGCTGGGACTGGCGCTGCTAGGCGTCAGCACGCTGGCGTTGGGTCTGACGCCGGCTGACCGGTTGCCCCTGGGCATTGTGGCGATGTTTGGCGTGGGCAGCATGGTGGCTATGGTGAACGGCCCGATCATCGCCATCATGCAGACGGTGGTGGCCCCGGAGAAACAGGGGCGGGTGTTTACGCTGTTGGGGAGTTTGTCTGCCGGCATGACGCCGCTGGGATTGCTGATTGCCGGGCCAGTGGCCGACGCCATTGGCGTGCGCGCCTGGTATCTGGCGGGGGGCGTTTTGTGCCTGGCGCTGGGACTGTTGGGCGCGACCAACAGCGCCGTAATGCACCTGGATCAGGCACAGGTAGAACCCGATGAAGCAGAATCTGCGCCAGTGGTCGAAGCGCCAGCGGTGGAAGCGACCTTGATCTGATAGGCAAAATAGCCACGAATCACACGAATTTTGCCGTTGTAGCCTGATTTTCCAAAATCGGGTGGGCGATTTTCCAAAATCGCCCTACTATTTTTGAAGGAGACAAGACAGATGACACGAATTGAAGCTTTACTTTCCGCTCGTTTGTTCCTGGCGCCGCAGTTAGTAGAGGGCCGCCTTTACTTCATCAGCAACCTCAGCGGCCACATGAGCCTGTACGCCATGGACGAAGGCGGCAGCGTACCGGAGCCACTGCTGCCGCCGCACATCGCCCTGCAAAATCCGGAGTTGATGAACGGCAAATCGTTTCAGGTATTCCCCAGGTTAGGCCTGGCGCTGGTTATGATTGATAACGACGGCGACGAAAATTACCAGCCCATGTTGACGCCGCTGACGGGTGGGTTCCCGCAGCCAGCCTTTGACAACTTCTTCGCGCCATTCAAGGCGAACTTGATTGAGACGTTTGTGGAGGATGATCTGGCGATTTTCTGGGTGGAACACCGGGATAAAGCATTATCCGCTTCCTTTAAGGCTAACCTGGCTACCGGGGAGATCGTTAAGTTGATGGAAACGAAGTACGGTGGTTTCCCGGCGGGCATGAATGACGACTACAGTAAAGCAATTGTGCTGGAAGCGTATGGGGCCGGCGACCACGTGGCTTATTTGTGGCAGGCAGGAAAAGAGGAACTCCAGTTATTGTATGGCGTGCCGCTGGCGCAGCGGCAGCCAGACCAGCATGTGCCGCCCAACAGCTTTTCCAGCGCTTACTTTGTGCAAGATGAGCAGGCGCTGCTCTTTTTCACTTCCCTGTTTGACGATCAGTATGGTTTGGGGCTGCTGCGCTTTGACGACCCGGCCAATCCCTGTCCCGTTGTCATTACCGGGCAGGCGCATCAGGGCACGGGGGAGTTGAACGTGTTTGAGCATTTATACGGCAGCCGCTATCTGCTGGGGTATAACATTGACGGTTGCAGTTGGCTGTATGAGGGCGTGTTTGACGCGGATAAGCTCACGGTGCGGCTGGATAAGGTGTTAGTCGGACAGCCGCCGCTGGCAGATGGCGTGTTGAAAGGGCACAGCTATGACAAAGAGTCTGACCGGTACGTGGTGTCGCATACCACCGCCGTATCGCCGCCGCAGTTGGTGATTATTGCCGGCAACCACCGCGACCAACTGGCTTACCAGACGCGGGAACGGGTGTTAGGCATTCCGGCGGAATGGATGTCGCCAGGGGAGGATGCGTCGTTTACGTCGTTTGATGGGCTGCGGATTTCAGCGCGGTTGTATATGCCGGCAGCCGCCCTCGGCTACGAAGGGCCCCGCCCGCTGGTGTATTACATTCATGGCGGCCCGCAGGGCCAGGAGCATCCCGATTTTGCCTGGTTTTCCATGCCCTTGATCCAGTTTTTGACCTTAAAAGGGTTCGCCGTCTTTGTGCCCAACGTACGCGGCAGCACGGGGTATGGCTTTGCTTATATGAATAAAGTAGTGCGGGATTGGGGCGGTCAGGACCGTCTGGATCACGTGCACGCTATGACCCATATTTTGCCGCAGGATGAGCGCATTGATAGCAGCCGCGCGGGCGTGGTGGGTCGTTCTTACGGCGGCTTTATGACGCTGACGCAGGCGGGGCGGCACCCGGAATTGTGGTCGGCGGCGGTGGACATGTTTGGCCCCTATAACCTGCTGACGTTTGCCGACCGCGTGCCCGAAAGCTGGAAGCCGTACATTGCCATGGTGGTGGGCGACCCCGTGAAAGAGCCGGAGTTTATGAAGGAGCGCTCCCCCAGCACTTACATTCACCAGATCCAATGCCCGCTGCTGGTGATTCAGGGTAAGAACGACCCGCGCGTGTGGGAACAGGAGTCGCGGGAACTGGTAGAAGAGCTGCGCGGCATGGGTAAGCAGGTGGATTACCTGATGTTTGAGGACGAGGGGCACGATGTGCTCAAGTTTGACAACCGCGTGCGCTGCTATAACGCCATAACGGACTTCTTCACGGCGCACTTGCGCCCGCACTTGCGCCCGTAATTTGAGAATTCACCGCCAAGACGCAAAGCACGCAAAGAACTTTCCTTTGCGTGCTTTGCGGTAAAAATAAGTTTTGCCAGCTAATCAGAACCCGCCCCGACTGTTATGCGAACTCATAAACTGGCGTTTCAATCATGCGTCTGGGTTGGCGATTGCCGGCAATAATCTGCCGCAAGTGTTCAACCGTTTGCGGTGCAAAGAACTGCTCGCCCGTTTCAACATTTACACGGGCGGGAACGTT
>CAYQYJ010000342.1:0-4466 GCA_964421605.1 uncultured Ardenticatenaceae bacterium
TAGGCAGGGCTGACACCCACCACGATTAAGTGCAGTGCTACCTCTGGATCTACTTGGTCTAGGAAAGACTCAAAAAAGGTCTTTGGGTTTCCCGCCGGACGCGAAACCCAAAGACCATTCCGCAAAAAGTGCCAGCCTTTTCCGCCGTGAAATCAGCGAAATCTGCGGTCTATCTTTCTTTTTGCGGCAGGTTCCTGGGCCCTCATTTAATAATCGCGTCGTCTCTTAACCTTACCCACATAGGAGGCGGCGCCGATAACGCCCAGGAACAAACCGCCAACCGAAGCGCCATAGGAGATGAAGCTCAACAAGAAGCTTGCTTCCAAAACGCGGATTACCATCAAGAACGGCAGGACCGCGCCCAACAGAACCAGCAGAAAGCCAATGAGAACAAGCTTAAGGGGTCTCATACTCTTTACTCGGATCATATAACCAGCAGGCCACCCGGTGTTGCGGCTCGGTGACGAAGGCCGGCGGTTCCTCAACGTTGCACACGCCTTCTATCATGTGGGGGCAGCGCGGATGGAACCGGCAGCCCTGCGGCGGATTGACCAGGCTGGGGGGTTCGCCGGGCGGTATCTCTCTCATTACCGTCGCATTGTGGGCGTCGGGATCAGACGATGCTTCCAACAAGGCAATGGTATAAGGATGTTGCGGACGTTGCAGCAAATCATCCACCTGCGCCATTTCCACAATCTGCCCCGCGTACATCACGAAGATATGTTCAGAAAAGTAGCGGACGGTGGAAAGGTCGTGGGTGATATAAATCACGGCCAGGTTATGCGTTTCCTGTAAACCGCGCAGCAGTTTCAGAATTTCCACGCGCACCGAGGCGTCCAACATGGAGACAGGCTCATCAGCCACCAACAGTTTGGGTTCCAGAATCATGGCGCGGGCAATGACCACGCGCTGCTGTTGCCCCCCACTGAGCATGTGCGGAAACTTGTGGATCACTTCCTCAATAGGGGTGAGTTTGACTTCTTCTAACGCTTTTTCAATGCGGCGCAGTCGTTCTTCCTTGTCCTTGATGCCATTGATAATCAACGGCTCTTCCAGGATGCGCCTCACGTTCATGAAAGGGGGTAACGCTCCGAAAGGGTCTTGCTGCACATAGCCTAGCTGCGAACGATACCACTTCAGGTCTTCCCCTTTCAGTTCGGCTAGATTCGTCCCTTCAAAAACGACAGCCCCTTTCGTGGGGCGATTCAAACCCAAAATAGTTTTCATCAAACTGGATTTGCCACAGCCGCTCTCGCCGACGCAAGCCATAGCCTCGCCCCGTTTCAGATCAAAAGAGACGCCATCTACGGCGCGGACGTAACCAGCATGGGCGAAACCCCATCGCTTCAATTCATACCAGACGTGCAGGTCTTGAATAGAGAGCAGCGGTTCATTCCCATTGGGGGGAGGGGAGGATAAAGGCATTTCTACTGCTTGTGTGCTGTCATTCGTGTCAATCATGCGCCTCTCCTGTGGTTACGTGTATAACCAACATTTTACTTGCCGGCCATCTGGCTGTATCACAACCGGGGGGTCTTCGCTGCATTTCTCAAACCGCGCTGGACAACGCGCCGCAAAGCGGCAACCTGTCGGGGGCGATAACAGACTCGGCGGCTGCCCCGTGATAAACTCCGGTTCGCTGTAGCCTCGCAGCCTGGGGACGCTGTTCATCAACGCTTTGGCGTAGGGATGGAGCGGCGCCGGGAAGAAAGAGGCGGCGTCCCCCACTTCCACAATTTGCCCGGCGTACATAACGGCTACATTGTCAGCCAGTTCGCTAGAGGTGGCAATATCATGCGTGATCAGGATGAAGCTGGTCTCCATCTCCTGTTTGACCCGTTTTAGCAAGTTCATAATATTGGCTTGCGTCAGCACATCCAGCGCCGATGTGGGCTCATCCAGAATAACCAGGTCGGGCACGGTCACCAGCGCCATTGCCAGCGCCGCCCGCTGCCGCATCCCGCCGCTGAGTTCAAAGGCGTAGCGATGTAAGAAATCAATCGGAACCCCCACGTGGTCGAACATTTGCGCCGCCTGCTCCAGGGCTGCCTGGTGCTTCAACCCCAGGTGTACCATAGCAGGCTCGGCGACCTGTTCGCCTACCTTCATCACCGGATTGAGGGCATTCATGGCTGCCTGGGGAACCATAGAGATACGGCTCCAGCGTATATCTTGGCGGAACTCTTCGTCATCCAGGGTCATGATGTCCAGGTCGCCCAGGTAAACGTGTCCCGAATAGGTGTGCACGTTGCGTGGCAGCAGGCGCAAGATCGCTTTCGCCAGCGAGCTTTTGCCGCAGCCCGATTCGCCAATGACAACGGTGGCTTTGTTGCGGGGGAGTTCGAAGTCTACGCCATCTACAGCCTGTACCACCCCTCTGGTTGTACGAAAATGCAGGCGCAGTTCTTTGATCCGCAGCAGTTGCTTTTGCTTTTTTTCCATAGCGCTACAGTTCCCTTAATCTTGGATTGAATATACGGTCCAGGGCATAGCCCACCATGGCAAAAGCCAACCCGGCTATCATCAGCAGCACAGATGGCTCCAATATCCAGTAATAATAGCCGTTGAACAGCGCCCCTTGCGAGTTGGCGTCCTGAATAATTTTCCCCCACGTGGGCAAAACCGGATCGCCCAGTCCCAGCACAGCCAATGAGGCTTCCAGGAACACAAACCCGGGCACCAGGATAACCAGGTTGGGGATGACCAGGGGCAGCACGCGCGGAATCAGGTAGCGGAACACGACCCGCAAATTGCTGGCGCCATACGCCTGCGCCGCCTCAATGTACGGCAGCACGCGCACTTGCAAGAAGATGGCCCGGTAGTTCTTGATGGCTGCCCCAAAGATACTCAGCAGGATCACCACGCCCAACATAACCCAGATACTTCGTGAATAGAAGGTGCCGATCATGATTAGAATGGGCAGCAGCGGTAAGATTAAGTTTACTTCGGTGATTCGCTGGATGGCTGAATCCAGCGCCCCGCCAAACCATACGCCAATGGCGGCGATAGCCATCGTGGTCACCGTAGTCCCTACGGCTGCCAGCAGACCAAAGGCCATGGCGATGGGGATACCCCACAGCAAAGCGACCATCAGGTCTCGCCGCCGGTGATCGGTCCCCGCCAATCCGTGTACGTCGCCATACATAACCAGCTTGGTCTCGAAACTGGAGTTTTCCTCAAACACCAATCCTTCGATTTGTAGTTGGTAGGTTCCTTTCAGCGGAACCGGTGGGTCGGAGTCGGGCACAGCGAATAAGCCTTGTTCTGCCGGCAGCCCACCCAGACGCCGCTGCAAGCGTGTGTCCTGAGAAAAGCGGTAGGAATCCGACTGTCTGGGCGTGATATCCCCTATCCGAATCTCGCGGCCATCAGGCGTCTGCCAGGTCATGGAAATAAACGGCGGCTTTTCCTCAAATTCAGCATTGACGTACATGATCATCTCGGGTGGAAATTTATCATACGGGAAGTCAATGGTGAAGGTGAAATTTTCCTCACGGATGTCTTCTGAGGTTTGCTCAACACTCTTTTCCACATCGGTGCGGCTGTCCAGCACCACGGTTTCGGGCAGTTTGGTACTCGATATCCAGTTATACCAGACAGGCCAGGCGTTTTTGGGGTTTTCGGCCCAGATCTCTTCGCCGCCGCGCCAGAGACGTATCGCCTCGTTGTAGGGAATCTTAATCACTGTGTAAACCGACGTACCTAGCAGGAACACGATAATGACCAACCCCACCATGGCCGACGGGTAACGCTTTAGTTCCTTCAAATTCCGCTTGATGATGTTCATCGGCCCGTCCCCCCTGCGCCCACCCGCACGCGCGGGTCAACCAGGGCGTAAATAAAGTCCAGCAGGAAAACGGTGAAGCCCAATAAGTAGGCGTAAACGACTGTGATAGCCACAATGACAGGGGTATCATACAAACCAATGGCGCGAAAGTAGAGACGCCCCAGTCCAGGCCAGTTAAACACTGTTTCCAGAATGATTGCCCCCGTCCACAAAGAAATCAACAGCAGCGCGAAGCTGGTGATGATGTTCGGCAGTGTGGGGCGCAGCACGTAGCGGCGCTCGATCATCTTGTCCGGCAGCCCTTTGGCTTTAGCCATTTCCACGTAATCCTCGCTGGAGAAAATCAGGAAGAAGGTGCGCCAGTTGTAGATGCTGATGAAGATCGCCGACAGGAGCGTGGCTGTTACCGGCAGCACCATATGCTGGAGCAAACTCACCCCATAAGCCAGGGGATCATCCGGAGGAGGCGCCTCCACCATGCCGCCAAACGGCAGCAGGCGCAGCACGCCAGCAAAGATCAGGATCAGAAACAGGCCATAAAACCAGCCCGGCGCGGCAGATGTGGGCGCCAGGGCCATCACCACTTTGTCCATAAAGCTGCCATAGCGGCGGGATAGGGCCAAAGCTGAAAAAATCGCCAGGAAAAATAAGAGCAAATTGGCTGTGCCAAACAGAACCA
>CAYQYJ010000343.1:0-4465 GCA_964421605.1 uncultured Ardenticatenaceae bacterium
GCGTTGGTGTTGATAATGGAGCCGTGCCCTTCGTCGCGGGTGATGATCATTTCTACGGGCAGCCCTTGTTCCTTTGCCTGTTCGGCAAAGCGGATGACGGGTTGAATGGCGCAGCGGGAATCGTTTTCGCCGTGCAGAATCAATACGGGCGCTTTCAAGCGCGCCAGGTGGGTGATGGGGGAGCGTTCGCGGTAGAGATCAGGTTTTTCTGTGGGGGAGCCGCCGAAGAAAAATTCATCGTAGAAACGGAAGCTGGCGTCTAGCAGGTAATAGTCGTCTACCCAATCAGCCACAGGCACCACCGCTACGCCGCCAGCCCACTCCTCCGGCTGGGTGGTCAGGGCAAAGAGGGTAAGGAAGCCCCCATAAGAGCCGCCCGTGATGGCTGGTTTCGGACGAACCCCTAACAACTGCGTCGCATAACGCGCGCCGTATAACACATCCTGCATATCGCCGCCGCCCAGGTCGCCAATGTTTAGTTCCTCAAATTCAGTGCCAAAGGTGGTGCTGCCGCGAAAGTTGGGGGCAAAGACGTGAAAGCCTGCCAGAGCCAACGCCTGTATCTGCGCCCGCCACATGTTGCCTGTGACCGACGTGGGGCCGCCGTGGGCGTAGATGACGAGCGGCGCCTGCGGGTTGTCGTGGCGCAGCAGCCAGCCTTGTATCTGTCGCCCATCGAAGGAGGGGAACCAATGGTTTTCGACGGCGACATAGGGCCCGCTGTCAGGTAGGGTTACCAGCGCCTCAACGCGCCCGGCCTGATAACGGTTAATGGCATTGGGTTGGTCCAGGCGGCTGCCGGCCCAGATGGGGCCAGCCTGGGTGACCGCGATTGTCCAGGCAGAGGTATCGTCCAGCGGCTCTGACCATTCGCCCACGCGCCAGGAGAGCAGCCGCGGGGACAGGCTGGCGTGATGCCCGACAATGGCTGCCAGCGTGTCGTCATCCAGCCAGTGCATATCTTCCACGTTGCCCGGGACGGGGAGGCGGGCCAGTTCTGCGCCATCGGGCAGCGAGCGCAGGACGACCTGCTGCTGGCTTTTGTTGACAGTAGTGGTGTAAGCCAGTTTGCCCTGGCAAACCGTGATATGCGTCTCGCGGGAGGCGTCGCTCTCGCTGATCCAGTGTACGATTTGACCCTGGGCCACATCCAGCAAAGCGATGTCAAAATTTATTTTGTCTGCGCCGCGCCCCACGGAGAGGGCGATCAGGTTGAGGTCTGGATCGTAATCCAGGGAGAGCAGCCAGCGGCTGCTATTGAAGAGAGTCTGCATTTGCCCATCGGCGGTTAAGATACGCACGTACTGCGCTTCGTCGTCGCCGCCAGCCACCAGCCAACGGTCGTCCGCCAGCCAACAAAGCCAGCCGACGCGGCCAATAGGGGCGGCGGTAATTTGCTGCCGCTGGCCGCTCTCATAATCCAGGCGAAAGATGTTGTACTTTTCGCTGCCGCCCTGATCCTGGGCATACACGACCCAGGGCTGGCTGGGGTGCAGCACGGCTGCGCCATAGACGGATTCGCTGCCTGGGGTGAGTAACTGGGTGTCGCCAGCGTGCCAGCGGTAAAGCAGGGGCACGCCCGATTCATTGTTGCGGTAGAGAAAGTCGGAACGCTCGCGCCGCCCGGAAAGGCCCGTGAGGCGGGGCAGGGCGAACAGGTTGTGCACCATCTGGTAGTAAGGGCTGGTTTCAATGTTCATTAGAGGTTACTCCAGCGAGGGAAGAATAGTTAATGGGTGAATGGGTAAATTCGTGAATGATTAATGGGGGCAGTCTGGTTTTCCAGGTGACTGATAAGGTGGAAGTGGAGTTGGGGAACGTCCTGGTAGGAACCGCCGTTGGCGATGAGGCGGTAGCCGTGTTGTTCCAGGTTGAATTCTACCACCAGACTGGCTACGGTAGAAAACAAGTCGGCGGTAAAGTCGGCGTCGGCAGGGGTGAGGGCTGCCAGGTTGGGGATGGCGCGTTTGGGCACGAGCAGGATGTGCAGCGGGTAGGCGGGCTGGGGATGGGGGAAAGCCAGCAGCGACGCTGTTTCGCGCAGGCGTTTAACGGGCAGCAAGAAGCTCATGTGGGCGAAAAATAATCTGACGAGGTGGGCAACGAGCGGGGAGCGCAGCAGCCTTAATGGGATATAGGCGGTCACAAATCGTCGTTATGGGTGAGACTGGAGCAGTCTTGGAGACTGCTCCAGTCTGGGCGGCATATTTTAGCCAAGCCATTTAAGGGCCAGGTTCAAACCATGCCAGTAGATGCGGTAGAGAGGGGTGGGCCATTGGCTGGTGGGCATGAGGGGCGGGAATTTGCTGGCTTCGGGTTGGTCAAAAACGTTGCCCACGCCAGAAACGTCCCACAAAATGTCGGCGCCAGGGATGCCCAGGTTGGCAACCATGTCGTCTGGATCGCTGCCATTGTTTTCCAGGATGTTGCTGTACACCCAGTTGTTTTCGGGGGTGGGACCGACGTCAATGGTTTGGGGATCGAAGGCGATGGTCAGGTTAAAGATGGCAATGCCGGCGCTGTTATTCCCGCGCACCGTATTGTTGTAAACTTCCACGTGGTCTGCGCCTAGCAGCACAATCCCCGCGCCTTCGGGCACAAGGGCGGCGGTAATTTCGGGCGGGGCGAAGTTGACGTGGTTGTTGTTTTCCACCAGGTTGTCGTAGACTTTGGTGTTCAGGGAGACTTTGGAGGGCAGGTTGGGCAGCAGGTCTACAAAGATGCCTGTGGCGTTGTCATAGGCGTGGTTGTCGTAGATTTCGGCAGTGTCAGTGTTTTCGACCTCAATGCCCAGGACGTTGCCATAGGCGACGTTGTGGCGGACGATGACGTTGGCGCATTTGCCGGCATAAATGCCGGCATCATGCATCCCCACCGCCGTCGAATGCTCCACAATCACATCCGTGCTGAGCGTAGGGTAAATGCCGTACGTGCCTGTGTCTTCCACATATAAATGGTGCAAATGCACCCCCGTTGCCCCTTCCACCAGAACGCCATTGCTCTTGTAATGGCGCACCGTAAAGTAAGCCATTTCGAAATTATTACCTGAAGCTATCACGCCATCAGCCATTTCCCCTAAGCCATCCAGCACGGGCCATTCATCCGCTTCATTCGGTTCCCCCAACAGCGTAAAATCGCTTACATCCACCACCACCTGCTCGTGGTAAAGGCCATAGGGAACCAGTACCGTGTCCCCGGCGCGGGCGCGGTCCACGGCGGCTTGAATCGTCTCCCCTGGTTCGACGCGAATAGTCGTTGGCGCGCGGTCGGGACGCAAACTTTCGCCGGCGGCGCTGACAGCGTTCACGCTGGCAACCACGGCCCGTTCTGGGTTTTCCATAGGTTGCACGACAGGCAGCCCAGAGGGAACAGTTGCCGGGATTTGCGGGCGCGCCTGTTCGTCTGTCAGGGCGTAGAGGAAGGCGATCAGGTCTGCTTTTTCCTGATCGCTCAGTTCAAAACCCAGCACAAACTGGTCTACGTCGCTCATGCCATGCGCCCGCCCGCCGCCATCGGCGTAAAAATCAACGACCTCTTCCAGCGTAGCCAGGGAGCCATCGTGCATGTAGGGGGCGGTGAGGGCGATGTTGCGCAGGGTGGGCACTTTGAACGCGCCCTGCGGAGCGTCGCTGGCGACGCCGGCGCGGCCCGGGTCGTCATCAGGCACGCCAATGACGCGGAAGGTACCGTTGCTGAAAGTGGGGGCGGCGTGGCATTCAAAGCAGCGGGTAGCGGCGGAGCGGAACAGGTTGAGGCCGCGCCGCTGCGGTGGGGTGAGGGAGTCAAAATTGCCGGCAGCATATTGGTCAAACGGGCTGCTGTGACTGATCAAGGTGCGCTCGAATGCGGCAATGGCTTTAACGGCATTGTCCAGGGTGACGGCGGCGGTTCCGCCGCCAAACGCCTGGTCAAACATCTCCCCATAGGTGGGAATGGCTTGCAACTCCGCAGCGACGGCGGCAGCGTCGCTGCCCATTTCGTCGCCGTGGGTGACCGCGATCTGCGCCTGCTCTTCCAGAGAGGCGGCGCGCCCATCCCAGAACAGGACTTGCTGGTAAACGGAATTCCACAAAGTGGGGGCGCTGCGCGGCAGCAGTTTGCCGCTGGCGCCAATGGACGCAGCCTGACCGTCGCTGAATCCCAGATCGGGGTGGTGGCAGGTGGCGCAGGCTATGTCATTGTTGACTGATAGGACAGGATCAAAAAAGAGCAGACGGCCTAATTCTACCTTTTCTGCTGTAGTGGCGTTGTCGGTTGGCGTGTTTTCTGCGGGGAATTCGCGCAGCAGACCGCTGTAGGAGGGCAGCACGCTGCTGGCGCCAGCGCCATAGTCGGCGGGGGCCACAGCGGCATCGGTAGGCACAGGGGTGAGGGCCGCCACAACTAGCAGCAGGACGATGACGCCCAGCAGGACGCCTAAAACACGCAATATCCATTTCAGCACGGTTGACATGAAAGGCCTCCT
>CAYQYJ010000344.1:0-4425 GCA_964421605.1 uncultured Ardenticatenaceae bacterium
TACCCCTTCCCTGGCAAAGAGGGCGGGATTACCCGATTATTTTCTTAATGTCCAATAGCGGTTCGGACGGCTAAAGCCGTCACTACGAACTTGTTTCTACAGGTGCGAGGCACTGGCCCTAGGAGTTCCAACAGACCAAAACCGTTCGGCCAGTGCCTTGCACCACCCTCGTCTGTACAGTTACCGGGCCTTATCACTTTGTTTTGGGTGGGCGGGTCTCAAAGCGAACCGATAAGCCCAACAAACGTGGAAGGCGAAGCGCACCCTGGAGAATGAAATGTCAGAAGCTTCCTCTTCGCAATCGTATAATTGGACCTTCTGGCGCGTCGTATGGGCCACGCTCGTTTTCGTTGCCGTCGGCCTGAGCTTCTGGCTTCTCTACCGCTTTCACCAGGTCCTTTTCATCTTGTTTATCGCCATCATCATAGGCACGATGCTCAGACCTGTTGTCGCCTGGCTGCAACGGAGAGGCGTGCCGGGGGTAGTCGGGGTCATTCTTGTTTACTTCCTGCTCCTGGTCCTGCTTATCGGCTTCGTGCTGTTGTTATTCCCGCTGATTACCGAGCAAAGCGCAACGATTACGGCTGCCTTGCCAGGTTATTACCAAAATCTGCGCGGCTGGATCCTGGACCATCCCAATCAATTGACAGAGAGCCTGAGGCCGATTCTGCCAGCCACACTACCGGTTTCGGTGCCGCAGACGGGACAGGAGATGCTCGAATCAGCCGGGCAGGTGCTGGGTTATGTAGCCTCGGCGGCTAACGTTATCTTTACAACCGTTGTCATTCTGCTATTGGCTTCTTACTGGACGCTGGATGGGCCGAGAACCATCCGATCCTTGTTACTATTCGTCCCGATGGGTCAGCGCGAGAGTATTAGCGAACTGATTTCGGCCATGGAAACAAAGGTCGGCGCCTATATTGCCGGGCAAGGCCTCCTTTGCCTGATCATAGGCGTCATGGCCCTGATTGCCTATTGGCTCATTGGCTTGCCCTATGTTTTGGTGCTGGCATTTGTGGCCGGCATAATGGAGGCGGTTCCGTTCGTTGGGCCACTGCTAGGGGCCATTCCGGCGGCGTTGGTTGCCCTATCCATTGGCCCTGATAAACTGATCTGGGTCATCGTGGCCACGCTTATCATTCAGCAACTGGAAAACAGCGTTCTGGTGCCGCGCGTTATGCGCCGGGCGGTAGGGGTCAATCCATTTGTCACCCTGCTGGCGATTTTTGCCTTTAGTTCTTTGTTGGGAGTTGCTGGCGCGCTCATGGCCATTCCCATGGCAGCCATTATGCAGCTCTTGCTGGATCGTTTCATTTTTCATCCAGGGGCCACGGAGCCGGAAGTTTCGGTCGGCCGTGACTATGCCAGCCGGCTGCGTTATGAAGCGCAAGACCTGGCTCAAGACCTGCGCAAACAGTCGCGGCTGACGCAAGACGGCTCGGATCAAAGAGTTAAGCAGATGGATCAGGTGATGGATGAGATTGAGGCGATTACCGCCGACCTGGACAAGCTGTTGGCCCAGGCCAATATGTTGGGTGCGCCATGACAAAAAAACTAGTATGGATCGGTACAGCCATCATGACCACATTGCTGGCGCTGGTACTGCTGTGGCAATTCCGTACGGTTGTCGTTTACGTCCTGGTCTCGCTGGCGTTAGCGGCTGCGGTACGCCCATTGGTTAAGCGCCGGGCCGGGCGGAGCCTGGCGCGCCGTCTGGTCTCGATTTCACTCTACCTGGTTGCTCTGGGCGGCTTCGGTCTCGTACTTTTCCTGAGTGTGGGGTCGGCTATTCGGGACCTTCAGGAGTTGGCGCAGCAACTGTCCGTGCAGAATGAGTGGAGACAACCGGCATGGTTGAAGGGCAGCTCGTTCCAACAACTGCTGGATGCACGACTTCCGCCGCCAAGTGAACTTTTTGCAGCAGCTGTTGGCGATGAGGGACAACTCGTGTTACCAGCCGTACTGGGCTTCACGGAGGGTATTTTTAGCGTCCTGAGCGCAGGACTCATCATTTTATTCTTGAGCCTCTATTGGAGCGTGGAGCAAGTCCATTTTGAACGGCTCTGGCTCTCGCTGCTTCCTCCTGGACAGCGCAAAGAAATGCGTGATATTTGGCGGACAGTCGAGCCAGATATCGGGGCTTATATCCGCAGCGAGCTGGCCCAAAGTCTCCTGGCCGGGTTACTATTAGGTCTGGGTTACTGGCTCTTAGGCTCCCCCTATCCGATATTGTTGGCCCTGATGGGCGCCCTGGCCTGGTTGATACCCGTGATGAAGGCGCCCCTGGCAGTGATTCCCCCGCTTTTGGTGGGATTGCTGACCAGTGTGCCGCTTAGCGTGTTGACAGTTCTCTATACGCTTCTGATCATGGCTGCCCTGAAACGGTGGGTCGAGCCGCGCCTTTCCAATCGCAGGCAGTATAACCCCATTCTGACCCTTGTTATCCTCATTGCTCTGGCAGATGCTTATGGTTTCCTCGGCATTATTGCGGCGCCACCCTTGTCGGCCGCCTGTCAAATTTTGTGGAGTCATTTAGTTAGCCATCGCGCTGTGTCAGGGGCTGCGGCCCAGGTTTCAGACCTTAAAGGGCGACAGGCACAGGTGTGGGCCATTATCAGGGCGATGGATGAACCGCCGCCGCCAGTAGTTACCAGCGGCATGGAGCGGCTTACGCGGCTGATTGAGAAAGCGGAACCAGCTCTGCAAGCGGCTGCCGAGGAAGGCAGGTTGCTGACGCTGGCCGAATCTGTCAAACCATTCTCGCTTCAGACCTGATACGATCAGTCCTGACCCGCTTGCCGCAAACCTGCCGGGGCCAGATAGATATGATAAAGCTTTGGCGACAGGGTGTCCGCAGTGCGCAGTGGCTTAATATGCGATCGCATGGCTGGTTGGGGATGGTGGCGGGCGCAGTCCGGGAAGCCTTAAAGCCTGACTCAACAATTACGTCCGCAGCGATTGCCTATTTTGCCCTCTTTTCCCTCTTTCCTCTCACCCTCTTGAGCATCTCTCTTGCCAGCTTCAGCCTTGGCCCGGTGATGGACCAGCGTCTCGTCGTTCACAGGTTAGAGTTTATTGCGCCAGCCCTGGGTCAGTTGTTGGGTCAGAATATAGACGACATCATTCTGGAGCGCGGGTCGGTTACCATTGTTGCTTTACTGGGTCTGATCTGGTCTTCCTCTACAATTTTTTACATGCTTACCCGCACCCTGAATAAAATTTGGGGTATTGAACGGAGACGGGCTTTTTGGCAGCAGCGCGGTCTGGCCATTGTGGTTGTCCTGGCTTTCGTCGTTCCAGCGCTCTTTCTGGCGTCGTTTGCCGGCAGCCTGATTGCCACCCTCCGCACCTTGTTGCCTGACCAAATCATTCAGATATGGGGCGGGATTAGTTTGGGAGTGGCTATCTTGCTTGATGTGGTCTTATTTATGGTCCTCTACCTGATGCTGCCACACGGAACTTCTACCTGGCGCGAGATATGGCCCGGCGCAATTGGGGCCGGTCTCCTCTGGGAACTGGCCAAGAAAGCCTTTTTGTTCTTTATTTCCACCTACATTTCCGCCTCGAACCTGGTATATGGTTCGGTGACAGCCATTATCGCTTTTCTGACCTGGGCCTATTTGAGCGGACATATCTTTCTTTTTGGGACTTACTTGAATGTTTGTTATTATCAGCTAAAACAGCAGCAACCAGAAACGTAAGATTGGTTCTTATCTCCCCCACTTGGGGGAGATAAATATCACCTGAGAAGTGGATGTCGCCAGAGAGGTTTGATTGTACCATTGAAACTGGTAAACTCAGGTGTTTGAGCGAACCGTTTGAAAAATCCCCATTAAACGTACTCGAGCGAGGACGCTCAATAACCAAACCACAAGTTGACCGTTCAGTCAGCCGACTGCTGACCACAATTCTTATAGGAGTAGTATCAAATGAAACGAATTGTCCCTATCCTCTTACTAGTTTTAATTTTAACCGCAGGCTGCCGCGGCCGCCTGCGCGAACAGCTTAGTGGCACCGCTACCTCCCAAGCCCCAACTACAACCACGCCCCCCGCCCCGGCGACTGAAGTTGCTGTCGCCCCGGGCCCAACTACGCCAGCCCAGGCTACGGAAGCAGCAGCAGCGCCCACCGAGGCTCCTGCGCCTGTTATTGAACCCATTCCGGCTGATTTTGAGGCGCTCAGTGATGTTCTGGATGAAAGCCTGGCTGCCTTTGACGGCAGTCTGGATACAGCGGCTACTAACACGAGTAGTACTTTCTGGGCCGGTGAATTGACGCCGGCTTCGGGCAATATAGGCAAAACACTGCTGGAGCCGCGTTCCATGGATCTGGTACGCCAATATCTGGATGGTCTGCGTGGTCTGGGATTGACGGGCGTCGGTGTGCAGATTTCTTATCCTTTACTGGTGCCTGATTACCCTGACT
>CAYQYJ010000345.1:0-2476 GCA_964421605.1 uncultured Ardenticatenaceae bacterium
ACGGGGCCAGGTGAACGCGGCGCTGGATGTCATCGCTCACCCTGCAAAGGACTTTCTCGACCATGAAGACGCAATACTACACCGCCTCCAGCCTTGACGGCTTCATTGCCACCGCCGACCACTCGCTCGAGTGGCTGTTTCAGTTTGGGGACGTGAACGAGACGAGTTACCCCCAGTTCATCCTCGAGGTCGGCGCGCTGGCTATGGGTTCGTCCACCTACGAGTGGATACTGCGTCACCTCGCCAGGTCTGGCGACTCAGCGGAAGCGTCCTGGCCCTACGAGCAGCCCACCTGGGTTTTCAGCAGCCGGTCGCTGCCGCGCATACCGGACGCAAACATTCGCTTTGTCCAGGGTGATGTGCGCCCCGTGCACGCCGAAATGCGCCATGCGGCTGCCGGCAAGAATATCTGGCTTGTCGGCGGCGGCGACCTGGTCGGTCAGTTTCATGACGCCGGGCTCCTGGACGAGCTTATTGTTCAGGTCGCCTCGGTGACCCTGGGCTCAGGCAAACCGCTTCTGCCGCGGCAGATAGCCTTTCCGCCGCTGCAGCTCACGTCAGTGCAAGCCTTGGGCACAGGGTTTGTGGAACTGCGCTACCAGGTCCCCCATGGTTAATTTTTATAGAGAGATTGGGCGGCGCGGGGTGGCAAATTGGGGGGATGCGGTATATTGAGGGTATTGTCTGGCGGCGTGTTGCGTTTTGGTTAATAGGAAAGGTATCTACTTGCCACGAAGATGTAAAGGCTTGACCCTTCGGTAAACTCAGGGCAGGCTCTGAGTATTATCAAAGGGACGGCAAGATACCCTGGTTTTCTTTGCGATCTTCGCGTCTTGGCGGTGAAATTCCAGAGAGGCCTGGTAGTTACAAGGATAGGAAATCTTATGCAAGGATCTACGGTTGTTCAGAGTGAGACGGCAACGTTGGCAGGGGGGTGTTTTTGGTGTTTGGAAGCGGTTTATGATGAGTTGATAGGGGTGAGCAGCGTGGAGTCGGGTTACATGGGGGGGCGGATGGCGAATCCGAGTTATGAGCAGGTTTGTGCCGGCAACACAGGCCACGCTGAAGTCGTCCGCATCACATTTAACCCGGCAATAATCACGTATAAAGAGATTTTGCAGGTCTTTTTCACGATCCATGATCCAACGACCCTTAACCGCCAGGGGAATGACGTGGGGACGCAGTACCGTTCAGCCATTTTTTACCACTCGCCAGAACAGAAGGCGACGGCGTATCAGACGATCAAGGAGATAGCGGAAGCCGGAATTTGGGGACGTCCGATTGTGACGGAGGTGACGGCAGCAGCGGAGTTTTATATGGCGGAGGCGTATCACCAGGAGTATTACGCGCAGAATCCCTATCAAGGGTATTGTCGCGTGGTGATTGCGCCGAAGGTGGCTAAGTTTCGCAAGCAGTATGTGGAGAAGCTGAAGAAGCGGGTGGGGGAAAACAGTTAATGGGTGAATGGGTGAACGGTGCATTGCTAACGGAGTGAGACCATCTATCCTACCTGGAACGATGTCATTGCCGCGGAAGTGGGCGGAGAACGATGGTGGCGGAAAAGGATTTTGGCGTTCACCGGGTAGCCCTTTTAAGACGTTTCCTTTGGAGGCGCAAAGAGCCTGTAACGAATGAAGCGCTCGCCGTCAATTTCTACTTCGCCGTCTAGCTGAAAACCCAATCGCCGGATCCCTTTCACCCGGGTTCTGGTCGGCGGCAATAAGATGGTAACTGACGCCAGCCCCATCTCGCCAAAGGCACGCCTGATGATCTCGTCATAGATGATTTTGCCCATGCCCCAGAAATCCGGGTGTAGCACCAACCCTAAATCGGCGTCTCCCTGTTCATACTGCAAACCGCCCCAGCCCGCGAACTTGCCATCAATGATAAACGCCCACGGCCCATATCCATACCGTTCCCATTGCCTTTCTTTGCCCGCTACCCACACCCGGCACTCCGCCTCTCCAAAATCGTCGTTCGATAAGGGCATTTGGCGACGCACAAGGGGGTTTGTATTTAAGGCGACAATCTCGGCATGGTTGATCTCACTCAAATGCTTGAATTCCAGATGCACGTTGGTCTCCTACAATTTAACGTGTTGCCGAAGCGTTTATCCGGTGTTTTTGAGGCCGGAGGCGACGCCGTTGATGGTCAGGGCGATGACGCGCACGAGTTGGCGAGCTTCGGGGCTGTCGGGGTCGGGCAGGGCGCGCAGGCGGCGCAGCAAACTGACCTGGATGAAGTTGAGGGGGTCTACATAAGGGTTGCGGCGGCGGATGGAACGCTGCAAGATGGGTTCGTTGTCCAGAATTTCGCGCTGCCCGGTGACCAATAATATCCAACGCACCGTGCGGTCGAATTCGGCGGCGATGTGACCGAAGATTTGCTGGCGCAGGGCGTCATCGGCGACTAATTGGGCGTAGATACGGGCAATGCCCATGTCCGCCTTGCCCAGCGACACCTGGGCGTTGTTGAG
>CAYQYJ010000345.1:2576-4397 GCA_964421605.1 uncultured Ardenticatenaceae bacterium
GGCAGACGGCAGCCAGCCCTTCCTGGGCGCGGTATAACTCCCAATTTGCTGTCAGGTAGCCGGCGTCTTTGTTGCTGTCCGAGTAGCCAATCATGATGGTTTGCTGCCGGCCCAGGCGGGCCAGGTGGCGGCTGTAGGCGGGATGGGTGAAGGCGGCAGCTATAATGGCTGGGCCTGCTTCCAGGTCGGCGCGGGTTTCAAACAGGGGGGCGATGGCTAAGCCTTCTGGTTGATCGGCGTGCAAATTCAAGCCATGCCAGTAAGCCAGCAGCAAGGGCAGGAGCATATCGTGAACGCCGCGCGTCATGCTGATGATGTAGGGCCCGAACACGTGCGGGCCGTAAATGCGTACGGCCTGGGCGAGTAGACGGAAAAGGTGGAGGGTTTCTTGCGTTTCGGGCGAGAAGGGATGGCGGCTCAGGGCGGTCATGTCTGGCGGGGAGGCATCGAGAAGATGGGTGAGCAGCGCCAGGCGGTCGTCAGGGGGGAGGGCGGCGTAGTCGGAACATAGCCCCAGGTGGGCCAGAAGTTCGGTCAAGACGGCGTCGTTGTAGCCGCTGTCCTGCCGAATGTCCAGGCGGGCGGCGAAAAGACCAAATACACGCGCCTGGATCAAGAAGCGGTCTAGCTCGGTTTCGGCGATGGTCTGGAAGCCTTTCTGGCGCAGGGATTGATCCATCAGGGCGAGGAGGGCTTGCAGATCATCGCCCGTGCGCAGGCGGGGCAGCGGTGGGGCGGATTCGGGGGAATCCAGGCGGGCGACGACGTCGTCCTGGGAGGCGGCAGCCAGGTCGGCGGCCAGAATGGCGGACAGCAGGCGGTACGGTTCGTGGGGATAGCGCTGGCGCAGATAGCTGACGTGGGCGGAGTCGTGGGCATCTGCCTCCGTCAGGGCGGCAGCCAGTTCGGGAGTGATGGACATGAGGCGGTCGGACATGCTGAGGGAGCGGTTGAGTTCTGTGGCGCTTTTGCGGTGGCGTTCCACCGCCAGCCCGCGATGGAGGCGCAAGGTCTCGGCGGTGACGGGGGTGGTGACGAATGGGTTGCCGTCGCGGTCGCCGCCCATCCAGGAGGCGAAGGTGAGGAAGCGGGCGGGTGGGGCGAGGGTGGGGTAATGTTGCGCCAGGGCTTTGTTCATAGCCTGGTAGATGTCGGGCAGGATGTCCCAGACGGTGCTGTCCAGGTAGTAGAGGCCCGTTTTTACTTCGTCGGCGACGTCGGGGCGGGTGACGCGACTGCGGCTGGTGGCCCACAGGCTGGTGATTTCGGACGTGACCTGGGCTATCAGAGCGGCGCGTTCGGATGGGATGAGGTCGCGTAGTTCCAGTTCGTGCAGGGCGTGGCTGATGCGGCGCAGCTTGGAGAGAACGGTGCGGCGGCGGGCTTCGGTGGGGTGGGCGGTGAAGACAAGTTCGACGTGCAGGCGGTCCAGCAAGCGGGCCATTTCCTGAGCGTCCACACCCATTTCCCAGAGGGCGGCAATGCCGGCAGCAATACTCTCCTTCATCGGCGCCGGGTACAGGTCGCGCTCCCGCTGGCGCAGCACGCGGATGCGGTGCATCTCTTCCGCCAGGTTGACGAGTTCAAAGTAGGTGGTGAAGGCGCGGGCCACCGTTTCCGCCTGTTCCAGGGTGAGGCTGTCCACCAGGCGGGCCAGGTGGGCGTCAATTTCAGGGGTTTCGTCTATGCGGCGCACTTTAGCCAGGGCGCGGATGCGCTCTTCCAGTTCGTACAGTTCAATGCCCGTTTGTTGGCGAATAACTTTACCCAGAATGTCGCCCAGCAGGTGAATATCGGCGCTGAGTTGGTCGCGGGGGGAGG
>CAYQYJ010000346.1:0-4394 GCA_964421605.1 uncultured Ardenticatenaceae bacterium
GATTGTTGTCTGTTGCCTGTTATCTGTTATCTGTTGCCTGTTAAATAGGATGCGCCCAAACGCGGGCGGGTGGGCGTATTCGGGCCAAGGTAGCCGCCTGGGGCCAGCGCCAATGATCCCAACGGCTCTGGCGGGGCGCTGCCCAGCAGCATGTCCACGCCGATGGTAGACTGGCAGCCAATAGCGATCCCAGGGGATACCAGCCGTATCTGATAACGGGTGTGGGCGGGCTTTTGGGCGTCAATTAATTGCTGCAAGGTTTGCAGGGCGGCGCTGTCGCCGGCGGCTTTTTGTGGCAGCGCCAGGGTAAAGTGATGGGCGATTTCGGCAGAAGAGGGATCGAGCGGCGCGCCCGCCAGATAATAAGGCCCAGGCGGATCGGCCACATCGCGGCGGGCGGCGTAATCGCGCAGGCGGAAATGTTCGATGATGACCGGGTGGGGGGTGGGCAGGCCCGTGTGTAAGCGCAGGACAGCCTGCAAGCCGGGCAGCGTGCCGCGCTGTTTGTAGAGGGCGATGGCCTGGCGGACGAAGGCGCGGCGGGTAGCGTCGGACCACTCCGCCAGGAAGGTCAGGTCAAACCAGCTTGCCAACCAGGCCAGAAAATCGCCCGCAGGGACGCCGTCGGGATCGAGATAGCCCGTGAAGGCGGCAATCTGAGTTTCTATTTCATGGAAGATGGTATCGAAATAGCTGAGAAAACGGTCGAGGAAGGCGGCGCTGACGGCATCCTCGTGGAAGACAGGGGGCAAATAGTTGAGCGACGACTGGCGGGGGGCGTACAGCGTCAGCGCGCGCAGCAGCGGCGTGGCGGCGCCGTTGCTGCGGAACTCGCCATTGAGCCATAGATAGCGACCCGGCGGACTCTGAATGAGCAGTTCGGGCCAGTCGCCGGGACTAATCGTGAGAGGAGCCGACCAGCGGGCCGGCGGCAGGTTAGCGATGCGGTCAGCATCCAGGGCAGCAGGGGCGGTGTAGGTGCGGAGGGTGAGGGTGGTACCTTCGGGCACGTCTATATCTAACGCCAGGCGATGCCAGGCGCAGTTGAAAATGCGGCTGTCTAGGGGTTCGGAGAGGTAAAGCCCCTGGCGCGGGTAGGTAACGCCGCCCGGACGAGCCAGCAGCATCAGACTGGTGCCCACCAGCCGCCCGCTGCGGGTGACGGACAGTCCAGGAAGGGGCAGCATGGGGCAGCCGGGGCGGTCATCCTGGGGCAGCGAGAGCGCGCCGTTGTCCAGGCGCAGCGGCAGGGGGAAGCGGCGATCATGGAGGAGGGGATCAAGGGTAGGCAGGCAACCACCTTTTTCGTCCAGGGCTACCACGCGGCGGCGGCTGACGTCGAGGACGAGGAGGCGATCCTGGCTGTCAACAGCCAGATGCTGCGGGGCCAGGAATTTATCCGCGTCGTTGTCGCATACGCCGCCGAGGTAAGCCACGTCTTCACGCCAGAGGCGGTCAAAGCGGCGGATGCGTTTATGGAAGGCATCAGCCACGTATAGACGGCCCAGGCTGTCATAAGCGACGTCCCAGGGTTCCCCTTGCCCCAGGTCAATGATATGGCGCGCCGCCAACATGGGCCAGGCAAACAGAATCAGGCGATGGTGGCCCGTGTCCGCTACGACCAGGTCGCCGTCGCGGCTCATAGCCACGCCGCGCGGGGCGGATAAGGTGTAGGGGTCTGGCGGGGAGGCGGGGGGGCGGGCTGTCCATAAGGGCGTAAAGGCGGCGGCGTGGGGCGTGTAGCTAAGAATGACGTTATTATGGGGATCAGCCAGAAAGAGCCGGCCATCAGGCCCGACTGCCAGCCCGGTGGGGCGGGTGAGACCGCCAAACGTGCCGCCTGGCTCGGTGGGCAGGATGGCGGCGGCGTTCTCGTCGCCCAGGCGCAGCCCGCCAAGCGCGGCGTCGTCAAAAATGTCGTGGCTGTGCGCGGAAAGCCGCCAACCAATGCGGCTATCTAGTCGCCAGAAAGTGGGCTGCACAGGGCGAATGCGTGTCCCAGACACGGGCGTCCCAGACGCGGCAGGTTTATCGGTCGTCATAGCGCACGTCCAGAGTGATAGAGGATGCCGGCAAATAAACCAGCGTCCCGTCAGGTACCGTGATTATGTCCTGGCATTCGGCATCCGGGACAGCCTGCGCGGGCGTGATTTCCAGGCAAACCACGCGGCGCACGCCCGCCACATGCAGCACCTGGCGGTAAACGTTGCCCAGGTAGATGTCCGCGCCAAAGGGCCAGCCCTGCCCCTCGTCGCCGCCATGCAGCGGGTGAAAATAGTCCAGCAAAGCCGCCGCGAGGGCGTCCTTGACTGCTTTCAGGTCTTTATCGCGGCTGACAATCACGTCTGCGTCTAGCTTGATTTCCAGGTAGCGCGGGCCCACCACATAGAGTTCGGTGGTGATCAGGCGGCGCTGGTTCAGGTGGGCACAGACTAGCTGGAGTTGGGCTTCGGTGGGCTGGGGGGTGTCTTCTTTATTTGCCGGCAAAATCACCACCGTCACCGCGCCGGCCACGTCTGTCTCAAATTCGGGCGGGTCGGTATCGGGCAGCAGCCGCGTCAGCGGCAGGGCGTAGGCGCGCTGGATACCGGTCACCTGCTGCGCCAGTTGGGCAAAATCGTCGCCAGTGACGGCGCGGTCACGCATACGCAAGTCGTGGGGGGCGCGCAGCATCACTTCGTCTAACGATTCGGCGTCTGCGCCGCCGGCGGCGGCGCGCACGTTAGTCACTTTGTCCACATTGGGCAGGGCGCTCTTAAGGGCGGTGATTGTGCCGGCGCCCGCGTTGCCCACCGCGCCGCCGCCGTAGCGGTAAGCGCGGGCCACGATTTGCGCCCCGGCCACGGGGATGCGCCCGTGAATGCCATCGCCAAAAGTGAGGGCGCTGTTGGCGCTGTCTACCAGAAAGACGGCGGCGTCGGGACCCGCGCCATAGAAGTCGGACACAGCCTGCCACGCTTCTGGCTGCCCCAGTTCGGCAATTTCCAGGGTGAGGTCGGGTTGCAAGGTATTGGCGTCTACGAGGAGTGGGCGGCGGCGCAGCGAGAACTGCTGGTTGGGACGACCATCGCTGGCGCCGACAATCTCTTCGACGCGGGTGACGGCAGCCGTAGCGGGGGCGGTATTCAACAAGAAGCTGCTCACCTGGGGCGGTTCATCAGGCAGTTCCACCAGGCGGGCACGAAACCAGACCAGTTCGTAAGGTACGGGGGAAATATCGTAACCGGCTTCTTGCCAGGCTTTGTCGTCCAGGGCGGTATAGTCCAGTTCCGTCACGTTGATCTGTTCGATAAGGGCGACGATGTTGTCTACTTCGGCGTCTGGCAGTCCTAAAGCGTCCCAATCGAGGTCGGCAGGGTCGAGGAAGGCGTCTGGCCCGTTGAGATCGGCGATCAGTTCGGCGTCGTTCGTCGGGGGCTTTTTGCGCCCATCCAGTTCGCTCCAGAAAGCGCGGCTGAGGTCGTAGAAATCAATGGCGGGCAAGCCGCCAGGGGTTTGCAGATAGATATGATCGCTGCGGGTGAGGAGGGCGGTATCGTCGTGGGCGCTCAAAGCCGTCCAGTTGGCGTCGTCATGGGGGAAGTTGGTATGCTCGGTGCCTGTGTACGCTTCCCAAACAATACCGCGGCTTTGGTCCGTGACCTGCCAGGGAAAGAGGCATTCCAAACTTTCGGGGCCGGTGATGAGCGTGCCGGCAGCGTCCACCTCAAAAACTTGCGGAATCAGGGCTGTCAGGTCGAGTTCGCCAGCCGGGAAACGATCCAGGCTGTAATCCTGTCCCTTTTTGCGGTGCGGGCGCAGCATAATACCCAGGAGACAGGACGCGCCGACGGCGGGCGTCTCACCAAAGGGATAAAACGGACGTTGAATTTTGACCTCCACCTTGTCGGGGTCGTATTCTGTGACCAGTTCCAGCGGGTTGTCGCCAGCAGCGGGGACAATAATGGTTGCCAGGATGGCGTTAAGCGCCGTCAGGGTGCGGTCGGTTTCAAAGATGAGGGGTTCCGCCAGATCGGGGTCGTTAACGCCAACCTGGGTATTTTTGGGGATGAGGACGACCAGGGGATCGGTGGGGTTGTTGAGCTTTTTCAGGGTGAAGGTAAGCTGCGCTTTGGCTGCCGCCGCCGGGCGGGGTTGGATGTTCAGCAGTTCCAGGAACTTGATATAGTTCAGGTCGGGCAACCTGTTCAGGCGGTAAAGAATCGTCTCCGTCATCCAGGCGTGCAGTTTGACCAGCGTCATGCCCGGATCGGCGTCATTGAAGTTAGTCCACTCTGGCGTGTAGCGAGGGATGCGCGCCCGCGCTTCAGCTACCAGTTGATCAAACGTGCGATCGTCCAGATTGGGGGTTGGGAGTGGCATGACTGTGTCCTTCCTCAGACTCAGAAATCGGG
>CAYQYJ010000347.1:0-4381 GCA_964421605.1 uncultured Ardenticatenaceae bacterium
AAAGCCGTCACTACGAACTTATTTCTGGACAATTACTTAGCTGGAAATGGTTGTGCCGACTACTTCGCCCTGGATGAGTTTGCGCACGCTGTTTTCTTGCCAGAGGTTCAGGACGACGATGGGCAGGTTATGCTCCATGCAGAGAGAAATAGCTGTGCCATCCATTACGCGCAGGCGTTGGTTGAGAAAGTCAATGTAGGACAACTGGTCAAAACGGCGGGCGTCGGGGTGGACGCGGGGGTCTTTGTCGTAGATGCCGTCAACTTTCGTCGCCTTAATGAGTACATCGGCGCCGATTTCCATAGCGCGCAGCGCGCCAGCGGTGTCGGTGGTGAAGTAGGGATTGCCGGTGCCGCCGCCAATGATGACCACTCGCCCTTTGTCCAGATGGCGAATAGCGCGCAGCCGGATGTAGGGTTCGGCTACGGCGCGCATTTCAATAGCGGTCTGGACGCGGGTGGTGATGCCCAGGCGTTCGAGTGCGTCTTGCAGCGCCAGGGCATTCATGACGGTAGCTATCATGCCCATGTGGTCTGCTGTGCTTTGTTCCATGCCGGATTGCATACCTACGGCTCCACGCCACAGGTTGCCCGCACCAATCACGACCGCGACTTGAACACCCAGATCATAAACGTTCTTGATGATTGCGGCAACTTCTGCGGCGCGTTGGGGATCAATGCCGAACCCATCGGGGCCAGCCAGGGCTTCGCCGCCTAGTTTAAGTAAGATGCGTTTATATTGGATTGCCGGCATATTTCCCTTTACAGATAGTCTCCGGCAGCAGTCCGCTTACGCGGCAGTCCGCTTCTACGGGCGCGGAGACGAAAAGGGGCAGTAGTGATACTGCCCCTCAATCAGCGCGACGTTTAGAGCCCTTCGCCCAGTTCGTAACGGGCAAAGCGGCGCACCATGACGTTCTCGCCCATGAGACTCTTGGCGTTGTTAATCAGGTCTTTGATTTTGACCTTGTCGTCTTTGATAAAGGGCTGCTCCATCAGGCAAATTTCTTCGTAGAATTTGTTTACGCGACCACTGATGATCTTGTCAACAATAGCTGCCGGTTTGCCTTCCGCCAGAGCTTGCGCCCGCAGGACGCCCATCTCTCGTTCCAGTTCATCTGCCGGCACGTCCGCAACGTTGACGTAGCGAGGGGACATGGCGGCAATATGCAGAGCCAGATCGTGGGCCAGTTCACGGAATTGTTCATTGCGACCAACAAAGTCCGTTTCGCAGTTGAGTTCGAGCATAACGCCAACGCGGTTGCCGGGATGGGCGTACAGTTCGATCACGCCTTCATTGGCGTCTCGCGCCGCCCGTTTGGCGGCTTTAGCCAGCCCTTTTTCGCGCAGAATGTCAACGGCTCTTTCAAAATCGCCGTTGGTCTCGGTTAAAACCTTCTTGGCATCTAATACACCTGCGCCCGTCACCTGGCGCAGTTCCTTGATCATATCGGTGGTGATGTTCATGTTGTGGGGTCTCCTGTTACCGCAGCCAGCAAAATGGCGCGCTGCAGGCTAATCTTTGCCGGCGAAATCATCGCGATCTTCTGTCAGACGAAGTTTAGCCAGCGTTGAGCTGCCTAGCAGGTCTTCATCGGCGGCTTCATGCCGGCTGTCGTCGTCTTCGTAGTCGTAGTCATCGAAGTCGGCTACTTCTTCCTGGACAACTTCTTTACGCAGCGACTGACCTTCCAGGGCGGCATCCGCCATTTTGCCACAGATGAGTTTAATGGCGCGGATGGCGTCATCGTTGGATGGAATGACGTAATCTATGGGATTGGGATCGCAGTTGGTATCCACCATGGCAATGATGGGAATACCCAGGATATTGGCCTCGCGCACGGCTGTTTCTTCGTTGTTGATGTCCACAACAAACAGCAGGGCGGGCAACCGCTCCATATTGCGAATACCACCCAGACGGGTATTGAGTTTTTCAATCTCGTGTTCGAGGGTGAGGCGTTCTTTCTTTTTGAGCAGATCGAACTGGCCTTCATCACGCCGTTTTTCCAGCTTTTCCAGGTATTTGATGCGCTGGCGGATGGTTTGCCAGTTGGTCAACGTGCCGCCCAGCCAGCGTTGGTTAACGTAAGGCTGGTTGGCGCGTTCGGCTTCTTTGGCTACGGTGTCCTGCGCCTGGCGTTTTGTGCCCACAAAAAGGACAGTGCCACCTTTGGCTATTGTGTCCCGCACCAGATCGTAAGCCTCTTCGATCATGTAGAGGGTTTGTTGTAAATCGAGGATGTGAATGCCGTTGCGTTCGGTGAAGATGTACGGCTTCATGTTGGGGTGCCAGCGACGGGTGCGGTGACCAAAATGCACCCCCGTCTCTAGCAGGGCTTTCATAGAAACAACTCGCATGATGTAACTCCTTCAATTGTGTTTGGACGTCCACGCTCTTCAACCTGAACTGGAACTGGCGTTGATGGCAGCGGGCAACCGCCATCTATGCGCCAGCACACCCAGTCAGTCCAAGCGTGTGTTTGATTGAAAATAACAATGGGCAGGTTTTGCGTCTTGCCTGCGGGAATAAAACAGGCGCGCCTGTAGGCGAGACTGCTTCAGAACAGCTTGAGGATTATAGCGAAAGCGGCGATTTGCGCAAACGATCTATTTCCATTTGGTCAGAATTGTTTCGCGTTGGAACACGCGCACGGCAAGGTAAACGGCGGCAGCGTCCAGGATGACAAGAATGCCGGCAATTAGCAACACGACCCCCTGGTCTATGATGATCAAGCCAGCCATCTGGCCCAGCGCCAACAGGATGAGGGGCACAACCACCACCGCCGACAACTGTTCCGCCGCACGCGGGTCGCTGACGCGCGACGACACCATTAACGCGGACGTGACTGACAGCAGCGCCAACAGCGGACCGACTACCAGAATGGCCACTAACCACAAAGGCTGCGTCAACCGGGAAAGCAAACTAAGGCCGCCATTTAGCCACATGCCTACCAAGAAAATGGCAAACGCCAGCCAGGTGGCGGCTACGGCGGGAATGATGGCAGCCAACGCTTTACCTGCCAACAGTTCGCCGGTGGTAATAGGGGTAGCCAGCAGCGGTTCCAGACTGCGGGTTGTTTTTTCGCCAACAATGCTGTAGGAGGCAATGGTGACGGGAATTAAGACAGGCACCATCATGAACAGGAACATGAACTGGGTGGCTAGATAGACGGCGAAACAGTCTTTGTCCGCCGCGCCGGCGCACAGCGTGGTCATGACTTCCCCAGGTAGTTCCTGTAAGGTAGCGGCGTCCACTTCTGCGCCGCTTGTGGCCCAAACGATGCCCAGAGCCATGGCTGTAAACAACAAGGGAATAAACAAAACGCTAAACAGAACCAGGCGTTGTTTAAACACCTCAGCCCATTCTTTAATGATGATCGTCTTGATTTTCTGCATGAGCTTTTTCTACGCCTCGTCTTTTATCAGTTGTAAGTAAACATCCTCTAGCGAATGGCGCAGTTCACCCACAAACTGTAAATCCGCGCCGGCGGCTACCAACAGGCGAATCAGAGCGGGGTTATGTGTTTCGGGATTTTCCAGCGCCACAACCAGCTTATTGTCCAGGGCCTGTATCCGCTTTAGGTAGTCGAGGTGGCGCAATGCCGGCACAAACTGCGCCGCGTCCTGAGCCAGATGAAAGACTACCTGCCGCCCGTACAACTGTTGGCGCAGTTGGGTGGGCGTGTCTACGACGCGCAGGCGGGTGTTGAAGACAGCCACGCGGTCGCAAAGGCGCTCAGCTTCGTCCAGGTTGTGAGTGCAGAGAAAGATGGTGCGGCCCTCCTGCTTCAGTTCGGCGATAAAATCTCGCACCAGTTTCGCCATTTCGGGGTCCAGGCCAGAAGTGGGTTCGTCCAGAAACAAAATGCGCGGTTCGTGCAGCAAGGCGCGGGCGATGGCTAACTTCTGGCGCATCCCTTTGCTGAATGTGCCGGCAGCATCCTCCCGCCGCGCCCACAAGCCTAACATACGTAAATACTTTTCTACCTGGCCAGCCACGTCCTGAACTTCGTAGAGGTTGGCAAAAATGGTCAGGTTCTTGTAGGCGCTCAGGCGGTCGTAATGGCCGGGGGATTCGGTGAGGATGCCTACGCGCCGCCGAATGTTCTGGTCGTCCTGGCCGATGCGGTAACCTGAAACCACGCCGCTGCCGGCTGTGGGACCAATCAGACAGGTCAACAGGCGAACCGTGGTGGTTTTACCGGCGCCGTTGGGGCCAAGGAAGCCAAATACTTCGCCCTCAGCCACATCCAGCGACAGCCTGTCTACGGCTACAAAGTCGTCAAACTTCTTTGTCAAATTGTCCGTGTGTATCATGTGGTTTTGTCCCATGGGGAAGATCAGTGAAAGCGAGAATCCTCTAATTTTTCGGTGGATAAATC
>CAYQYJ010000348.1:0-4380 GCA_964421605.1 uncultured Ardenticatenaceae bacterium
CTACCTTGCGGGCAGCAGGCGCGGCGTTAACTTATCGGGAGTATGAGACGGGGCATCGAATGCCGGCGCAAGGGCTGCGCGACCTGACGGCGTGGTGGCAGACGCTTTAACACCCGCGTGAGCGGGCGCAGCGCTTCAATCAAACGGGGCCATTTTCTCCATCAAGAACGTGCCGGGCAACTGCACATAACCAAACTTGTGATCAATAGCAATCATCGGCAAGTTCTTCCCATTATGATGGGTGCGCACTTCGGATACTTTTAACACGTCCCGCGCATAACGCAGCGCCAGCGTCTTTACCGCCTGCCCCAGTTTGCGCCCACGGTAGCGCCTGTCCACCCCGGTATGCAGATTATAAGCATACTCCACCCCCTCAAAACGGGTGATGGCGCTCATGGCTACCCAGTCGCCATTGGCCGTGTCAATCACCACCATTTGCCCATCCGGCTTATACCACACTTTCTGGCACACGCTTTGCTGGAAATCCGCCAAGGAAGCCCAGGGATGTTGTCCATCCCCACCCGGTATTTCGCTGCCCGTCATATTATTCAGCGCATACAGCCGCCGCTGCGCTTCTTCCGTGTTTCCCAACGCCCCCATCGAAGTAAACAGAAACCCCTCATCTTGCAACCTGGCAATAATGGCATCATAGGGCTGGTCATCGAACGTTTTCAGATTGAGCGACATAGCCATCTGATAGGCCCGTTCCGTGAAGCCGCGTCGCTCAGCAAACGCCCGCCCCTCAGGGCAGTTGTCCCAGACCCGCACCCGTAATGTTTGTGCCGGCAGCCCGGCGGCAACCCGCGCCAGGGCCTCATACAGCAGGCTGCCTGTGCCCTGACCGCGCTGCTCCGGCTCGACAAACAAGAAAAAAGAGACCCGGTCTGGCGTCAATCTATCACGGGCAGCCCAATAGAAGCCCACAAGTTCCCCCGCCTTATTCACAGCGACCTTCTGCCATATCCGTTCGCGCTGCTTTTCGTAATATTCCTGCAAACTCGCGGCGGTAGATGGCTCATCCTCCAGGATGGAAAACCAGGCGGCGAGCTGGCTAAAGTCATGGTCTGGATCGGCGGGACGCAAAATAATAGAGGATAGCATTGAGCACCTGTGACAGAGTTGGGGAATTTTGCCAGGCCGATCAGGGCTACCTATAATACCCTCACTGCTGCCTGATTTGTTGCCGTCTGTGCGATAAGCTCTGGATGGTTGCCAGATAGCTCCGCTATTTTAGCGGTTTATGCGGCAACTACGCAAAATGGTAATACCTCAGCAAACTGTGGCGATGTCTTTAGCTGCATACCGGCCCGACAAAACGGGCGAAAAATATCGGCGCTGGGCAATTTTTGGCGCATACGCGCCAAAAATTGCCCATAAAAATAGGTATCAGCCCCGCCTGCGGCGGGGCTGACACCCATCACGAGTAAGCACACTGCTACCTCGCGTCTCTGCGTGAGACTGTTTTGCTAGTGGCGCGTCAACTTCATCACAAAGGAAAACACGACGATGAGAAAATTAAAGCTGCAAGTGCAAATGACAGTTGACGGATACATTGCGGGGCCAAATGGCGAATTGGACTTTATGGCCTGGAATTGGGACGATGCGCTGAAACAATACGTTGATGATCTGACTGAACCGGTTGACTGTATTGTCCTGGGGCGCAAACTGGCTGAAGGGTTCATTCCCTACTGGGCCGCCGTGGCGGCAAACCCGGATGACGCGGAATTTACAGCCGGCAAGAAATATACAGACACGCCCAAAGTCGTTTTTACGCGCACGCTGGACAGGTCAGAATGGGCCAATACCGTTTTAGCCAGAGGCGACCTGGTTGACGAAATTACGCGCCTGAAAAACCAACCCGGCGCGGACATCATCGCTTATGGCGGCGCGACGTTTGTGTCGGCCCTGATCAAACACGGGCTGATTGACGAGTTCCATCTGTTCATCAACCCCACAGCCATTGGCAGCGGCATGCCCATTTTCCAGGGGCTTGACAGCAAACAAAGTCTGACCTTAGTCCAATCCAGACCCTTCGACTGTGGCATCGTTCTGCTAAACTACGCGCCAAAACGGGAGTGAGCATACCAGCCGCCGGAACCCTCACTCCGCGCGGCTGATCTGGCAGAGGTAGGCGCGATGCGGAACGGAGCCGCTAATGGGATCTATCGCCTCGTTGCCTATGATCAGGTTGAAGTTAGCCCCGTCTGGTGTAAATGGGTCGTAGCCGGGCGCGCCAATTTCGGGGCAAGCCTGCCACCAGCCGTGTTGACCGCAGACGACATCCGGCTGCAACGTGTCGTTTAGCCGGGCGCGGGCGCGAATGCTGCCCTCAGGCGTCTCTATCCTGACCCAGTCGCCGCGGCGGATACCCCGTTCGGCGGCGGCGGCTGGATGCATCTCCACCTCTGGGTCTGGCGCCTGCCGCCGTAGACTGGGCAGGGCGCGGTGCTGGCTCTCACAAAACAGGGTGTGTTTGGCGCAGGTCAGGATCAAGGGGAAGCGGGCGGCGAGTTCTGGCCGTGACGAGGGACTCATCAGCGGTTCGGCATATTCGGGCAGCGGCGGGTAGCCATGTTCCCACATCGTTTCCGAGTACAATTCTATCTTGCGCGTGGGTGTATTGAAGCCCCGAGGGACGCCATCCAACTGCGCCGCGAACTTGCGGTAGCGCATCTGCTGCGGAACCCGCACCCCGCCCGGCTGCGCGCGCAGCGTTTCCAGCGACAGACCAGACGGACCGAGTTGGTAGCGATAGGCAGTCTCTATATCGCCGTTCCAGAAGTGGTCACCAAGCCCCAGGCGGCGGGCCAGGTCGAAGACGATCTCGATGTCGGAGCGCGTTTCTCCGCGTGGCTCGACCACCCGCTGGCGCAACTGCACCTGCGATTGCGCCGCCAGACTCCCCTCGAAACCGATCCTCAAGGCTTCGCGTTCGAAGGCGCTGGCTACTGGTAGGACAACATCGGCCAGTTCGGCGGTCGGATTCATAAAGAGGTCGGCGTGGACATAGAAGTCAAGCGCCTGCAAGGCCTGGCGACCGCGGCGACTGTCGGCGTGCGACAGGAGCAGGTTAGCGCCAAAGCCCACCAGTCCGTGTACCCCGTATGGCTGCTGATCCAGGACCCCGCGGTACAATTCTTCCGAGGTAATCAATTGCCAACTGGAAGGGCCCAGCGGACGTTCTGGCAGGCCAAGCGCCCGCGCGCGCTGGCTGGCAGGCAGCAGTTCCGCACCGGCGACGTTTGCTGCCGGCACAGCCGGAAACAGCACGTTGCCTCCTGGCGCGTCAAAGCTGCCGGTCAGGACGCAAAGTTGGGCAATGGCGCGGGCGATCTGGGTGGCGTTTGTCTGCATCTCTACGCCGCTCCAGGCGTAGTAAGCGACCGGTCGCGCCTCCCACAGCATCCGGGCAGCCTCTTCCACCTTTTCCCGTTCGATGCCGCAGATGGCTTCCACACGCTCCGGCGGATAATGCCGGCAAAGCCCGGCCATCAGAGCAAACGCGGGCTGGCAGACGACCTGGCCCTGCGGCGTCTCCAGGGTAAACGCGCCGAAGAGGGCGGGTTCGGGATTGTCGCCTTCATAGCTGCCGGCAGCCGGGTCATAAAGGATCGGACGCCCCCTGGTCTCGCTCCAGGCCACGTACTGTTGGGCGCTGCCCTGCGGCGAAAGATCGCTATGAGTCAGCAAGCGACCATTGTCCGCGCGCACCAGCAAGGGCCCATTCGTCCAGTCGCGGATGAACTCCCGATCGTACCAGCCGCGGGCAAGCATAACCTGGGCAATGCCCAGCGCCAGGGCGGCGTCACTGCCCGGTCGCACCTGCAGCCAGATGTCCGCCTTTTTGGCGACTCCCGTCCGGCGCGGATCAACCACAATCAGACGAGCGCCGCGTTTGAGCGCCTCCACAGTAGCCGTCGCATGGGTCAGCCGGGCCAGATTGGGATTGTAGCCCCAGAAGAGAATGCAGCCGGCATTCTCCAGGTCCGGCATATAAACGCCGGGAACGCTGGCGCCGAAGGTATACCAGGTAGCCTGGTACCGCCCCCAGGCGCATAACTCCCACGAGGCGCACAAATTGGGACTGCCGAACGCATTCATCAAACGGTTAATCCAGACCACCGAGTCGTCCGACGCCGATGTAGATGGGGAGGCCAGGCTGAAGACAACGCTCTCCGGGCCGTGCTCCTGGGCGATCTGGCGCAGCCTGGCAGCAGTCAGATCCAGCGCCTCGTCCCAACTGATACGCTGCCAGCCCGGATCGGGCGCGTCCTTTGGTCGCGTGCGTTTCAGAGGATGCAGCAACCTGTCCGGGTGATAGACAAGCTCTGGCGCTGCCCGCCCCTTGGCGCAAAGCGCCTTGCCGGTGGGGTGCGACGG
>CAYQYJ010000349.1:0-1903 GCA_964421605.1 uncultured Ardenticatenaceae bacterium
CATTACACCTACGCCTTTTGCGGCGACGGCGACTTGATGGAAGGCATTTCCCACGAAGTGGGCGCGCTGGCGGGACATTTGGGGCTGGGGAAGCTGATTTTCTTGTACGACGACAATGGCATCACCATTGATGGGCACACTTCGCTGGCCTGGAGCGAAGACGTGCCGGCACGCTTTGCCGCTTACGGCTGGCACACGCAAACCATTGATGGGCATGACGCCGCCGCCATTACGGCGGCAATTGAGGCTGCTCGCGCCGAAACCGCCCGCCCCAGCCTGATCGCCTGCCGCACGCACATTGGTTTTGGCAGCCCGCACAAGCAGGACAGCAGCGCCGCCCACGGCGAGGCGCTAGGCGAGGCGGAAGTTCGCCTGACCAAAACAGCGCTGGGTTGGCCCGCGGACGCCCATTTCCTGGTTCCCGACGAGGTGTACGCTACTATGCGGGCGGGGCTGGATGGGCAAAATCAGGCAGCCTGGCAGGCTTTGTTTGACCAATACGCCGTCGCTTACCCGGAATTAGCCGCTTCTTTGCAGCAGGCGTGGCGGGGGGAAATGCCGGCAGGCTGGGACGCCCACCTGCCCACCTTTGCCCCCGGACAGAAGATAGCCACCCGCGCCAGTTCGGGCAAAGTGCTGGACGCTATCTTTCCCCATATTCCAACGCTGATTGGCGGCTCTGCCGATCTGACCGGTTCTAACAAGACGCTGCCCAACGGCGTGGCTCACCTTACCCGCGATGACTTTTCGGGCCGTTATCTTTACTTTGGCATCCGCGAACACGGCATGGGCGGCATCCTCAACGGCATGGCGCTGCATGGCGGCGTGCGCCCCTACGGCGGCACTTTCTTCGTCTTTTCCGACTATATGCGCCCGGCCATTCGTCTGGCGGCGTTAATGGGGCTGCCCGTGATTTACGTGTTTACCCACGACAGCATTGGCCTGGGCGAGGATGGGCCGACGCACCAACCTGTTGAGCAGTTGATGAGCCTGCGCGGAATGCCCAACCTGGTCACCTTCCGCCCCGCCGACGCCCGCGAGACGCTGGTAGGCTGGCAGGTGGCTCTGCAGAACCGCAGCGGGCCTACCGCCCTGCTGCTGACGCGGCAAAACGTGCCCACGCTGCCTCAGGAACATATTACCGGGCCAGATGGCGCCGCGCGCGGGGGTTATATCCTCAGCGACGCCGCCCACGCGGACATGATCCTGATTGGCACGGGTTCGGAAGTGCATATTGCTCTGGCGGCGCAGCAATTATTGGCGGAACAGGGCGCAGCAGCGCGGGTGGTGTCTATGCCATCGTGGGAGTTGTTTGCGCGGCAGCCGGCGGCTTATCGGGAAGCGGTGCTGCCGCCTTCCATTACGGCGCGGGTGGCGGTGGAAGCGGGCGCGACCTTGGGCTGGGCCAGATATGTGGGGGCCGCAGGGGCTGCCGTGGGTCTGGATCGTTTTGGCGCGTCCGCGCCTTATGAGACGTTGTACGAGCAGTTTGGGTTGACGGCGGCGGCGGTTGCGAAACAGGCGATAGAGAACAGGCAACAGATAACAGGCAACAGAAAACAGATAACAGATGACGGGGAAGGTGGGGGATGAGAGAAGTCAGGCTGGCTCCTTCTATTTTGGCGGCGGATTTTGCGCGGTTGGGGGCGCACTGCGGCGAGGCTATCGCGGCGGGGGTAGATTGGCTGCACGTGGATGTGATGGATGGGCATTTTGTGCCCAATCTCACCATGGGACCGTTGGCAGTGGCGGCGCTGCGCCCGCTGGCGGACGAAACGGGCTGCATCCTGGACGTGCATCTGATGATTGAGTCGCCAGACGCGCTCATTCCCGCTTTTGCGCAGGCGGGGGCGGATATTGTGACGGTGCATGTGGAGGCGTGCCGGCATCTACACCGCACCAT
>CAYQYJ010000349.1:2003-4374 GCA_964421605.1 uncultured Ardenticatenaceae bacterium
TGGTTGCCGGCAGCGCCATCTTCGGCGGGCCCCATTCGGTAGCGGACAACGTCGCCGCTTTTCGGCAGGCTCTAGCAATTTGACAGAAAAGTCCTTAATAGCCCGCTGAAGGCGCTGATACAGCGCAGGCTGATAAAGCGCAGATAGGACGGATTCATCAGGACTAAATCGGCTCATCCGTTTTCTGTTGCCTGTTTTCTGTTGCCTGTTGCCTGTTGCCCTCCTGGTCACTCAGCCAGGCGAAAACCTGGTCAATAGTCCAACGAAAAATTCCGCCAACAGGCGGATGTGGGGAAGGGCGTTTTGGTCTATACTGTTTTTAGTATGGCGGTTTTTAGGTTTGTGCCGGCATTTTGCAGTTCCCTTTCCGGCTAACTGGAAATAGGAGATTTGACCATGTTCCGCAGTAAAAAATTTGCCCTGGGCTTGCTGCTACTGGCAGGTCTGTTGACGTTGATTCGCTCCGCCCCTTCGACTGCCGCCGACACCACCTGGCTGGTCGAATATTTCAACAACACCACTTTATCCGGCTCCCCCGTTACCTTCTATCAGGAAGCGGAAATCAACCATGACTGGAACACAGGCGCGCCGGCAACAGGGGTGAACGCAGACAATTTCGCGGCGCGTTGGACCCGCGTCGTCAACTTCGCTGGCGGCACGTATCGCTTTACAGCCACCATGGACGACGGCATGCGCGTCTACGTGGATAACGTGCTGCTGATTAACGCCTGGTATAACAGCGCCGTGCACAGCGTCAGCGCCGATACCTACCTGGGCGCCGGCGACCATTACATCAAGGTAGAGTATTACGATGCGGGCGGCAAAGCCACCGCCAGGCTTAACTGGGCCCTGGTCAGCACCCCCACGCCCACACCAACGGCTGGCTGGCGCGGCGAATATTACACCAATCAAAATCTGAGTGGGACGGCGGCGCTGGTGCGCACCGATCCAGCCATTGACTTCAACTGGGGCACTGGCTCGCCGGCTGGCGGCGTCATTGCCGCCGACCATTTCTCGGTGCGTTGGACGCAGTCGCTCACTTTTAATCCAGGACGCTACCGCTTTGTGGTCAACGCCGACGATGGCGTGCGCCTGTGGGTGAACAACACGCTGTTAATTGATAAGTGGTTGGATCAGCAGGGGGGCGCGCTCACGGCAGAAATAGATTTGCCGGGCGGACAGGTTCCCCTGAAGCTGGAGTATTTCGAGAACGTGGGCGGGGCGTCCGTCAAGCTGGGTTGGCTGCAAGTTATTTCCTATGGCACAAACCAGTGGCAGGGAGAGTATTTCAACAACACCAGCCTCAGCGGCACGCCCGCGCTGGTGCGTACGGACAGCCAGATTAGCTTTAACTGGGGCACAGGCTCGCCCGCAGTGGGCGTAATCAACAGCGATAACTTCTCCGCGCGCTGGACGCAAACAGTGTACTTTAGCGCAGGCAGCTATCGCTTCACCACCACCAGCGACGACGGCGTGCGCCTGTGGGTAAACAATGTGCTATTGATTGATCGCTGGCAAGACCGGGCGGTGCAATCTTTCTCTGGCGACATTTATCTGGCGGGCGGTTCCGTGCCTGTACGCCTGGAATATTATGAGCGCGGCGGCAGCGCCGAAGCCCGCCTGACGTGGAGCCTGGTTTCCGCCCCCACGCCGACACCCACGGCCACACCCAAACCGCAGCCCACACCCACCCCACCGCCGCTGCCGGCAGGCGCTACGGCGACCGTCGTGTCCGACCAGCTTAACCTGCGCACCGGCCCATCGCCCAGCTACAACATTATCCGCGTGTTGGCGCGCAATCAGGTGGTGAAGCTGGCGGGTTATCGCAACAGCAGCGCCACCTGGGTACAGGTGATTACCAGCGATAATGTGCAAGGATGGGTGTATGCGCCGTTTGTGGTCAGCAGCTATCCGCTGCTCAGTTTGCCAGTGTGGACAGGGGATACGGGGGCGGTGAATGCCGGCACCGGCATCGTCTCTGCCTTCTACCTGAATGTGCGCACCGGGCCAGGGGTGGAATACCCCATCCTCACTCGCCTGCTGAACGGGCAGCAGGTGCGCCTGACCGGTTACCGCAACGGCGCAGCTACCTGGATAGAACTCATCACCCCCGAAGGGCAAACGGGTTGGGTCAACCAGCGGTATTTGATCTATAGTTATCCGATTGAGGATATGGTTATAAAGTAAGAAGGGAGAAGGAAGAAGAGAGAAGGCGTCACGTCCACTGGGGGTGGGCGTGACGCCTTTTTTGTGGGGCGGTTTTTGGCGGTATCACCCCGGTAAATCGCGGTGATCTCTTCGACCGCTTATCGGCCCCACAAAGCGGGCAAAAAGGCATCGGCGCCGGGCAATTTGGGGCGCGTCTGCGCCC
>CAYQYJ010000350.1:0-4355 GCA_964421605.1 uncultured Ardenticatenaceae bacterium
GTCAGGAAATCGGGGACGTAGCTGGGCTGTGCGCCACGTTGTTTAATATGGGGCACATGCACTGGCAGAGCGGATCGCAGCAGGAAGCAGTGGGCGCATGGGTGACGGTCTATCTGTTGGCAAAGCGCACAGGGCTGGCGCAGGCTTTGCAGGCGTTGGCGGGGCTGGCGCAGCAGTTGGGACTGCCGGGCGGGCTGGAGGGCTGGGAGGCGCTGGCGCGGCAGAGGGGGGACGGCGACGTGAGCGCTGCCTGACATGACGCCTGACGCTTCGCTCATTGGCTTGCCTGACGCGCAACTGGCGCGGCGGCTGGCGGCGTATCTCCCGGTCACGCTGGCGCGGCAAATCGCGCAGGGGGAGGCGCCCGTCCCCGGCGCGGCGCGGCGCATTCAGGCGGCGACCCTGTTTGCCGACATTTCCGGCTTCACCGCCATGTCCGAAGAGCTGGCGGCGGACGGCCCGCGCGGGGCGGAGGAGTTGAGCCGCATTTTGCTGCGCACCTTTACCCCGTTGATTGACACCATTCACCGCGCGGGCGGGGCGATCAGCCATTTCCATGGGGACGCCATGACCGTTTACTTCCCCGAAGATGGCGCAGGGCAGGCGGCGCGGCAGGCGCTGGCTTGCGCCCAGGCGATGCAGCGACAAATGGCGGCGCAGTTGGGGCAGGCGCGGGTGGAACGGACGGCGGGCAGGCAGAGTGACTTTCCCCTGACGTTAAAGATTGGCGTGGGGTATGGGCCCACGCTGGCTATGGTGGTGGGGGACGCGCAGTTGGAGTTTGTGCTGGCGGGCGCCGCCGTGGAGGAGGCAGCGGCGGCGGAAAAACAGGCAAAAGCGGGACAAATTGCCGCCAGCCGGCGGGCGCTGGCGCAGGCGGGGCTGCCCGCCGCGGCGGATTATGCGCTGCTAGAAGCGGCGTTGCCGCCGCCAGCGGCGCGCCCACTGTGGGATTGGGCGGACGTAGACGCCGCCGGCTATCAGCGGCTGCTGCGGGCGGCGGCGGCTTTTTTGCCCAACGCCGTCACGCAGCGGCTGCGGCTGGGCTGGCGTTCCTGGGAACACTCTCCCCTGCTGGCAGCGACGCCCTTTCTGGCGGAGCACCGGCCCGTGACCAGCCTGTTTGTGCAGTTTGACGGGCTGGATTTTGCCAGCGACCAGGCGGGCCAGCTTTTGCAGGCGTATTACCTGTGGGCTAGCGGCGTGGTGGCGCGGTATGGCAGTTCCAATGGGCATCTGAACCGCGTCTTGATAGGGGACAAGGGCAGCCAGCTACACATCATTTTTGGCGCGCCCGTGGCCCCCGACGCCCCCGAACAGGCGGTGCGCTGCGCCCTGGCGCTGCGGCGAGAGCAGCCAGCCTTCATCCGTTCGCAGCAGTTTGGCCTGGCGGCGGGGAAGGCGTTTGCCGCGCCCATTGGCTCCGCCGCCCGCTGCGAATATACGGTGGTGGGGGACGTGGTGAATCTGTCGGCGCGGCTGATGCAGTTGAGCCAGCCGGGCGAGATTGTGATGGACGCGGTTACGGCGCGGCGGGTGGGGCAGGTCGTGGCCCTGGCGCCGCTGCCGCCCGTGCAGCTTAAAGGGAAGCAAACCCTGGTCACGCCGCAGCGGGTGGCGCGGGAGCGGCAGCGCGGCGGCCCCCTGGCGGAGCAAATGCAGCCGCGGCTCCAGAGGGAGCCGCGGCTGCCTCTCATAGGGCGGGAGCGGGAGATCGATCTGTTGTTTGGCGGCATGGATGCGGCGGTGTTGGGCGTTGGCGGCGCCGCCGCCATCAGCGGGGCGCGGGGAGTAGGCAAAACGCGGCTGGCGGCGGAAGGGTTGCAATATTGGCGCGAACAAGGCGGGGCGGATTTGATCGGCTTTGGCCAATCCCACCTGACCGATGCGCCCTACGGCCCCTGGCTGGAGATGTGGCGCGACTTTTTTGGGTTGGCGGCGGGGATGCCGGCAGCCACCCAACGCCACCTCATCTTCACGCGGACGGCGGCGCTCTGGCCCGAAGCCGCGGCTACGGCGGCGCTGTGGGCGGACGTGATGGGGGTAAGCGCAGGGGAACTGCCTGCGCCCCTGGCTGACCTGACGCCCGCGGCGCGGCGCGACCGGTTTTTCACCTTAGTCCGCCGCTGCCTGACGGCTTACGCCCGCCAGCGCCCCTTGCTGCTCTGCTTCGAGGACGTGCATTGGGCCGACCGCACCACGCTGGAGCTGATTGACGCCGTCACGGCAGACATGAACCAGACGCCGTTGTTTGTGATCATGACCCTGCTCTCCCCCGAAAATGCGCTGCCGCTAACGCTGCTGCAGCGCCCCACCTGCGCCCGCCTTCATCTGGCGGACCTGCCCGCCCACCATGCGCCCGCGCTGCTGCGCCCGTTCATTGGCAACCTGGAACTGCCCCCCGCCGCCGAGCAGCGGTTGGGGCTGCGGGATCGAGACGGGCGCGCCAGCCCCATTAACCCCCTGTTCTTGCAGGAAGCGCTGCGCGCCCTGGAAGAGCTGGGCGGGCTGCGGCGCAACGGCAAGGTAACGCTGGACAGCCGCCGCCTGCAGGAGATGCAGCTACCCGACACGATTCATGGCTTGATTCTGGCGCGCCTGGACCGGCTGCCGGCATCCAGCCGGCAGTTGGCGCAAATGGCGTCTGTCATCGGGCGGCAGTTTGAGCTGCCATTGCTGCAAAGCCTGACGCCGCAGTTGTCGCCAGAGGAGATTGGGGAGTTGTTGGCGGGGTTGGCGGATGCCGGCATCACCCAACTCATCGCCGCCGAACCTGCCTGGGTGTACCGGTTTCAGCACGTGTTGACGCGGGAAGTCGCTTATGAAAGCCTGCCTTATGCGCAGCGACAGACGCTGCACGCCGCCATTGCCGCCTGGCTGGAACATGCCCACCAGGAGAATCTAAAACCCGTCTACGCCGTGTTGGCGTACCATTACGGGCAGGCGCAGTTGCCGCAAAAGGGGTTGCGCTTTGCGGCGGCGGCGGCGGATGAGGCGCGCCGCATTTTTGCCAATTGGGAAGCTGTGGATTTGTACGCCCAGGCAGTGACCCATTTGCAACGGTTAGGGGTGGCGGCGGACGCCGCCGCCGCGATCCCCATTTATCTCTCTTACGGTCACGTGCTGCTGCTGCTGGGCGAGTTTGAACGCGCCGAACCCCTCTTTGAACAGGGGCGCGCCCTGGCGGCAGCGCAGGGGGAGACGGCGCAATTTGCCCATGCCTGTAATTTGCTGGCGGAGCTCAAGGTGCGGCAGACGCAGTACGCGGACGCGGCCCGTTATACGCAGCCGGTCAAACTGTTGGCGGGGCAGATTGCCGCGGATGAGCTGGCGCTGGCTTATTTGTGGGATGGGTGGACGGCCAGCCATGCCGGCAGCTACGACCAGGCGCTGCGTGAGTTGCAGCAGGCGGCGCAGTTGTGCCAGGATGCCGGCAATCAAGAACGGCTGGCGCTCTCTCTGGAGGCGATTGCCTTTGCCTATTACTCGCAGCGAGAACTGGATCAGGCGCTGGCGGCGTTGTTAGAAAGCGTGCAACTGGCGCGGGTTTTTAGCACGCCCGTGAACGTGGGCTACACGCTCAATAACCTGGCCTGGTGCCAATACGAGGCGGGTTACGCCGCGGCCGCCCTGACCACGCTCAATGAAGCCGCCGGGTTAGGGGAGAAAGCCAGCCGCAATTTGCTGGCGGTGGCCCTGACCAACCGCGGCGGCGTGCTGTCCTATCTGGGGGAATACGAAGCAGCCCTGCATGATTTTGAGCGCGCCGTGGACTTGCTGGAACTGATGGATGACAAATACATGCTCATTGAAGCGCACTTGCAATGGGGGTATGAGTACGCGGCGGCGCAGGGCAAATGGGCGGAAGCAGCGCAACATCTACAGGCGGCGCAGGCGTTGATTGGGGAGCAAACGGCGGCTTACCCGCAAGAGCAGGCGCGCCTGTTAATTGGCCTGGCGCAGACGGCGCTGGCGCGTAATCAGCCGGAGCAGGCTGCCGCGCTGTTGGCGCAGGCGCAGAGCCTGGCACAGGGCATGCCCTGGTGGCAGCCGGCTATCGCTTACTTTGCCGGGCTGGCCTGCCGGCACAGAGGGGACACAGCCGCGGCGCGACAGCAGTTCCACGACGGCTGCCGCTATGCCCGCGCCCAGGGCTGCCCGGATTATCTGCCATTGCTGCTGCTGGAGTTGGCCCGGCTGGAAACCGCGCCGGCGCAGCGACAACTTTACCTGGAGCAATGCCTGACCGCCGCCGCCCGCCGCGCCCGTCATGCCGATCGGCTATATTGCCGTGCGGAGGCGGAACGCCTCCTGTAGGACAATTTGTTAAATTGTCCCTGACGCTCTCTTCAACC
>CAYQYJ010000351.1:0-4352 GCA_964421605.1 uncultured Ardenticatenaceae bacterium
CGTGTTGAGGGAAACCCATTCAGGGCGGGCGGGGGTATCAAAGTCAATCATGGCGTAGGTTGCCCCAGGACGGCTCAGGTGAAAATACAACGCCGCCAGCCGCCAGGCGGCGTTGTCTTCCAGCCGGTATAACGTTTCTACAAACAACAGAGGCCCAACTTCGGGGACAAAACCCGCTGCTAATCGTACTGCCTGGCGCAGGGTTTGGGTTGGGGTTTCGGCTGCCGGCACAATCCCCCCTGGCAGTGTCCATACCCCCGTTTCTGGCTGCCGTTGCAGCAGAATCTGGTTGTTCTCGATCAGGATGCCATAGGCTGCGGGACGGAAGAGAACGGCTGTGGGTGGAGCCTGCTGCAATTCCCCCCAGGGATCAAACAGATAAAGCGGAGGCATACAACGCTAAACCACCTGTTTCTGGCGCGAATATGCTGCTCCAGGTATGCGCTGCCAGCGCTGCCTGCGGCGGCGCTAAACGGCCGTGGTCGCTAATATTTCCTGACGCAGATTTTCAACATGGTCAGCCAGGGTTCCCAATACACCATTGATAAAACGGGGGGCGCTGTCCGACCCATATGTTTTAGCCAATTCCACTGCTTCGTTGATAGCTACTTTGATGGGTGTATGGGTGTCTACCAGAAATTCATAGATGGCAATCCGCAAAATATTACGGTCAATCACAGCCATCTGATCCAGGGGCCACTCTGGCGCATAGCGCACAATTAATTTGTCCATGGGGTCCTGAAACTGCATGACCCCCTGCACCAGGGTGCTGGCAAACTCATTTCCCGTCTTCTCCATCTCTTCTTCTGCCAGGCGACGCTGCAGCACCTCGCCGGCCGCATGGTTAGCGAGGTCAACCTCGTATAATGTTTCGAGCGCAATACGTCTGGCACGCCGTCTTGTTTTCATGGTATCTCTTAACGTACAAAAAGCAAACGGGCCAGGCGCGCTATGGCGCAAAACGCCGCGAACGCGCTGGCTTGACAAGAAATAGCGACCTAAGCCGCATCGCCCTGAGCATAAATAACGTCTTCCACGTGGACGTTCACGGCTTCTACGGGCAGCCCCACCATTTTGTCAATCGCCTCTGCCACGGCGGCTTGCAGATCGCGGCTCGTCTTCATGATGTCCACGTGAGGCTGCATCAACACAAAAATGTCAAAAACAAGCCGGTCGTCATCCGTGACGTGCAGGGTGATGCCTTCGGTGCGAGAGGCGCGGCGAAATGGGCGACCTTTTTCCGCCGGGGCTGAGGCCATCTTGTGAATACCGTCTACCCGCATGGTGGCATAATGGGCAATCATGGTTAACACGTCAGGGGCAACTTCAATTCGGCCCAATGATTCTCTTTCTACATGTTCGCTCATAGCAATTTTCCTACTTGCCTACATTGCCATACCGCCATCCACGCGGATGACTTCGCCTGTGATGTAGGCGGCGCGGTCAGAAGCCAGGAATGAAACCAGGTAAGCCACTTCTTCTACCTGCCCAAAACGCCCCAGGGGAATGTACGCCAGGGCTTGTTGCTTATTCTCTTCGCTTAGAACGTCAGTCAGAGCGGTGGGAAAGTAGCCAGGAGCAATGGCGTTCACGGTGATGCTGCGGCTGGCGAGTTCGCGCGCCAGGGATTTGGTGAAGCCAATGATGCCGGCTTTGGAAGCGGCGTAATTGGTCTGTCCTCCCTGACCGACGAGACCGACAATTGAGGAGATGTTGATAATGCGCCCACCTTGTTTGCGCCGCAGCATGGGGCGCAGCGCCGCTTTGCAGCAGTTGAACAGGCTCTTTAGATTGGTGTTGATGACGGTATCCCAGTCGTTTTCGCTCATCATCATTAGCAGTGTGTCGCGGGTAGTGCCGGCATTATTCACCAAAATATCAATCTGCCCATACGCCGCCACCGTTTCCTTCACCAGCGCTTGCGCGGCGGCAAAATCCGCCACATCCGCCTGTACCGCCATCGCCTCGCCGCCGGATGCCGCGATAGTCGCCGCCACCTCTACGGCGGCGGCGCTGCTGCTTTGGTAATTGACGACCACTTTGGCCCCATTCGCCGCCAGATCAAGGGCAATGGCGCGCCCAATTCCCCGCGACCCGCCCGTCACCAGCGCCACCTTACCTGCCAATAACAATGTTCATCCCTCGCTTGCCAGCGGCTGCCGCGCTGCCTGGCGCGTATCCGCTTCAGGTTGGAGCGACTCAAATTTGAGCCTTTCGCTTTGACGATGAATCCGTTTCACCAGACTCAATAATACATCGCCTGGCCCTACTTCCACAAATGAATTGACGCCGGCTACCGCCAGAAAGCCAATACTCTCTGTCCAGCGCACCGGGCCGGTGAGTTGCGCTGTCAATTCGGCGCGGATAACCTCAGGGGAATCAAGGGGCTGGGCGGTCACGTTGCCAATCACGGGCGTTTGTGGCGCGGTTACTGGCGTTGCCGCCACAGCCGCGCTGAACTCAGCCGCCGCTGCTTGCATCAGCGGCGAGTGGGCGGCAATCGTAATGGGGAGTTTGACAACTTTGCGCGCTCCCGCCGCCTGCGCCAACGCCATAGCCTTGTCCAGGGCGATTTCGTCGCCAGAAATGACAACCTGGCCCGGACAATTGTCATTGGCTATTTGCACCGGTCGCCCCGTTTCCTGGCGCGCTGCGGCGCAAATGGCTTCAATCTGGGGAATCGTCAGAGCCAAAACCGCCGCCATGGCGCCTGGGTTCTGCCAACCTGCTTGCTGCATCAATTCTCCCCGCCGCCGCACCAGCGCCAGGCCATCGCCAAACGTCAGGCTGCCTGCCGCCGTCAACGCCGAAAGCTCCCCCAAACTGTGACCAGCCATAAATGCCGGCATTTCCCACCCATTTGCCTGCATCGCCGCCAGCGTAGCCATGCTTGTCACAAAAACAGCCGGCTGCTGGTTAACCGTTTCTGTCAGCTTTTCTTCTGGGCCATAAAAGCAAAGCTGAGACAGCGAGAAGCCCAGCAGTTCATCTGCCTGATCAAAAACAGCACGCGCAGCAGGCTCATGTGTATACAACGCATGACCCATACCCACATGCTGTGATCCCTGTCCAGGGAAAAGATAGGCAGAACTCACTTTTTAAGACCTCGAAAAGCCTGAGTAACCGTCCAGAAACGACTACCTGTTTGCACCTTAGCCCAACTGCTGTCCACGGGGGTTAATTGGGGGCACAGGTCTGGAACAAAATGTTGCCCGATACCCGGCGCTGGCTGCCTGGCATAGGCGGCAGGGAAACAAGGTGAAAGCAAATGCGGCAACCAGCGCTCAAGCAGTTGCCTGAGCGTTGGCTCTTATTCTTCAAATGCCGGCAAAATCTGGCGGCCCCGATATGTGCGGCAGCGGGGGCACATGTAGTGGGGGCGTTTCATTTCGCCGCAACTGTCACAACGCACCAGGTGAAAGGGCGTCAGACTGTCATGGGCGCGACGTCTGTCGCGCCGCGCTTTGGATATTTTTCGCTTCGGTAATGCACCCATCTCAAACTCTCTCTCTCTCGCCACCCAATTGGCGAACAAAACTTATTTTTACTGCAAGGCCCGTCAGAAACACAGGGACGGCCCCAAAATTTTCAGCATAAAAAACGCGGCACGACAGCCGCGTAGCAAACTAATTATAACCATGCCCTCTGGTGTGTCAAGCAAAATCAACGACTAACGAACAGGGAACAGGTTTGGCAGACGGAACGTGATGTGGAGAGAGATGACAAAAGTCTGTCAGACTCTTGCAATCTGCTCTGTCAACAAGCGTCTCGCGCACCTCAACCAGCAGTGAACAGGTCTGGCAGACGCAATTGCGCCCGCAGCAGAGCCACAATGCTCTTGGCGTCTTCCAACTCCCCGTCTACCGCCATGCGCACGGCGGCAGCCAGGGGGATGCGCTGCAGTTCGATCGCTTCATCAGGATCGGCAGGCAGTGGGTCAGGCGTGAGATCAGTCGCCAGGTAGAGGGCCATCCGTTCATTGCTGAGGCCCGGCGCCAGCCAGATGTCGCCTAAAGAGGTGAAATGGGCGGCGCGACAGCCTGTTTCTTCGCGCAGTTCTCGCTGGGCACAGTCCAGCCAGGTTTCGTCTGGATGGCGCGTGCCAGCGGGTAGTTCCAGGATCGTTTTATTTAGCGCCAGGCGATATTGGCGCAGCATCCACACCTGCCCATCTTGCACAGGCAGCAGCAGCGCCGAACCCGGGTGGTCAATGATCCCCTTTTCGATGAGTTGCCCATCTGGCAGGGCAACCTGCTGCAAGAGAAATTGCCAGGAAGAGCCTGACCAGATGACATCTCCAGACGGTGAGGGGGTATCGGACGCCATGTCTTACTTTTCAGGTACGGCGGCTG
>CAYQYJ010000352.1:0-1274 GCA_964421605.1 uncultured Ardenticatenaceae bacterium
CTGCGCCAGAAAACCGCCCCAGCGCGTGTTCATTTTGCCAGGGGCAGCCGGGTCTGCATCGTAGAAGGAAGCGTCCCAACGTCCAAGCGGCGTTTCGCCAATGGCGTCTACCCCATTGCACAGCAACTCCCAGAACGCCTGCGGGCCGTTTGCGCCAGGGAAACGGCAGCCAATGCCAATAATGGCGATGGGTTCCATCTCAGCTCTGCTCCCCAACGACCAGGTAACGCGCCAGGGCGGCAATAGTCGGATATTCATACGCCAGCGTGGGGCTAAGTTCCACCCCCAGCCAATCTTCCAGGTCCCCCGTCATCGTGACCGCCGTAATGGAGGTCAGGCCGTAGCTGGCAAAGGGTTGTTCGATCTCTATTTCGTCGGAGTCGAGCAGCAGCCAGACAGCCAGGCGGTTAATCAACCAGTCCTGAATCTCTTCCTCCCGCTGCGGGTCATTCGATCTGGGCGGCAGTGCGGACAATGTGGTCTCCTATCTGATTCTTGAGCATCTGGTTTGTGCCTTCGTAGATAGCCAGAATTTTAGCGTCGCGGAACATCTTCTCCACCGGATACTCTTTGCTGTAACCATAGCCGCCGTGAAGTTGCACGGCGTCCGTCGTGACCTGCATGGCGATCTCGGAAGCGTAATATTTCGCCATGGCCGAAAATGTATTGGCTTCGGGATGCTGTTGCACAGCGTAAAGGGCGGCGCGATAAGCAAGGGCGCGGGCTGTCTCAATTTTCACCAGCATGTCGGCCAATAAATGCTGCAAGGCTTGAAAGCGAATGATCTTCTGCCCAAATTGCTCCCGCTGGCGCGTATATTTGATAGCCTCGTGGTAAGCGCCAGTGGCTACGCCCACGGAGAGGGCCGCCACGCTGGCGCGGGAGCGGGCCAACGTTTGCAGCAGGTGCAGCAGCCCGCGATTGGGTTTTAAACCAACCAGGTTTTCGGCGGGCACGGCGACATCTTGCAGCACTACCTGGCGCGTATGGGAACAGCGAATGCCCAGCTTGTTTTCTAACTGGCCAAAGGAAAGTCCCGGCGTGTCTTTTTCCACAATGAAGCAAGAGATACCGCCTTTGCTGCCCGTGCCGGCAAAAATGCAATAAATGTCAGCCTGTCCCGCGTTGGTAATCCACTGCTTGACGCCGTTGAGAATGTAAGAGTCGCCCGATTTGACCGCGGTAGTAGACAAATTGAGCACATCGGAGCCGGCGTCCGGCTCAGTTACCGCCAACGCCCCCAGCTTTTCGCCGCTGGCCAGGGTGGGCAGATA
>CAYQYJ010000352.1:1374-4345 GCA_964421605.1 uncultured Ardenticatenaceae bacterium
CGGCAAACCTGGTGCGTCAGCGCCAACAGCGCCTCTTCCTCTTCCGTCAGGGGGAAAAGTGGGTCTGGCATTCTGGCAGTCATGACATACTCCAGAGTTCCAGGCTGCCAGTCAGGTACGCCTGCCGGCAGGCGTGCCGCTGAATTTTGCCGCTCGACGTTTTGGGAATGCTGCGATCTTGAAGCAAAACTACATCATCGGGGAAAACATCATGCTGCTGCACGATGGCGCGTTGAATGGCGCGGCGGATTTCCACAGCCATGTCTACTTCGGAGCCTGCCGTTTGCGCCGCCGGCTGCACTTCGGCAGCCACGATCAACCGCTCCGCGCCGTCGCGGTCTATGGAAAAAGCCGCGATGCAGCCAGGGCGTACCGCCATATGGCTGTTTTCGACCCCTTCTTCAATATCCTGTGGGTAGTAATTACGCCCATTGAGGATGATCAGGTCTTTAATACGTCCAGCCACAAACAGTTCCCCTGCATACACAAAGCCGAGGTCGCCGGTGCGCATAAAGGGGCCTTCCTGGGTATCGGCGGTATAAGCGGAAAACGTGGCGGCTGTTTGCTCTGGGCGCTGCCAGTAGCCCTGAGCCACCCCGGGACCCCAAACCCAGATTTCGCCAATTTGCCCATCGGGACAGCAGCGGCGGGTTTCCGGGTCCACAATGGCAATTCGCGTATCCTGCTGTACAACCCAGCCGCAGCTGACAAGCGTTTGCGCCTCGGCGGCAGCCAAATCCACTGGTTCAGCCCGTTTCTGCTGCAAGCCGACGCTACTGAAGGTGGCGAATGCCGGCATTTGCTCCACCGTCCCCCCCGAAACGATCAGGGTTGCTTCCGCCAGACCATAACAGGGATAGAAAGCGTCAGGGCGAAAGCCGGCAGGAGCGAAATACGCGCTGAACTGTTGAATAGTGCTGGCGCGCACCGGTTCCGCGCCATTGTATGCCGAACGCCAACAGCTTAAATCGAGCTGCGCCGCCTGTTCTGGCGTGACCTTGCGCACACACAACTCGTAGCCAAAATTGGGCCCGCCGCTGTGGTCAACGCGGAACTCCGTAATAGCTTGCAGCCAACGCAGCGGACGCTGGATAAACATCAGCGGCGACATCAGATAGCCTGGGCAGCCGCTGTACAACGGTTGCAAAATGCCGTCAATCAGCCCCATATCATGAATGTGCGGCAGCCAGGTCAACGAGACGCTTTCCGCCGATAACTGGAAAATGTGCTGCATGTCAGACAGGTTGTGCAGTAGATTGCCATGACTGACCATGACCCCTTTAGGCGCGGCAGTAGAGCCAGAGGTATACTGTAAGAAAGCCAGCGTTTCCCGATTAACTGGCGGTGGCTGCCATGCGCTGGCGAGGTCATCTGCCAGTGTGTCGGTGGCTATCCAATGAATTGTTTGCTGGGCTGGGTTAGCCGCCATAAGCGGCTGCGTCTCATGCAACCAGGCGGTTGTGGTCAACGCGACTGCTGGCTGCGCATCTTTTAAGATCGCCTGGAACCGGGGCAGGGTTTGTCGCAGGCGATAGGGTTCGGGTGGATAGGTAGGGACAGCAACCGCGCCAGCGTAGAGGCAGCCAAAGAAGGCGGAAATGTATGCCAGGCCCGGCGGATAGAGCAGCAAGACGCGCTGCCCCTGGGCGTGAAGGTATTGCAAGTGCGCGGCAATATTCCTGGCCTGTTTGTCTAACTGGGCATAGGTAATGGTCTCGTTTTCTGGTCTGCCGCTGAACAGGAAAGTATAAGCCTTTTTGTCAGGCTGTTCTTCCGCGCGGCAGTGCAGCAGCGCAATCAAGTTGGGCAAGGTAGATACAGCGGGCATGTTTCCAGAATTCCCTATGCGCTGCCGCGGTTAGCAAGCGGCAGCCAACACCTTTGCCGCCGATGGTGTGGGTTCCAGCAGCCGGCCATCGGCATCGTAGTGGGGCAAACCATTGAAGGCGAAAACGTGATCAATGGCGTACAGGCGGCCGGGAACATAATCAAGAATAAGAACATCTTCGGGCCGGTAGGGTATTTGCGCTTTTAAGGAGTCGGGCAAGTATTGGGGCATGGCTGCCTGATGCCATTTCAGGATAATTTTCTCTGGCTGCTCTGCGGTGGGGTAAAAGCCAACGATCTCAAACTTGCCAAAATCGTGCGAAGCCAGCACGACGCCCTTTTTCTCCAACCCGCTCAGATGCCGCTTGGATTCGGCTACGTTGCGAAACGCTTCGTCCAGCAACAGCGCATATTGTTCCACCCCCCTGACGGGCATGAAGATGGTCAGATAATAAGAGACGATCTGGTTGTCCAGGAAAGCGCGCTGCAAGTGAACCAGTGTTTCCACAGAATCGTTGACGCCCTTGACCACAGCAGGTTGCCCTTTTATCTGGATGCCGGCAGCCTGCAGCCCCCGGATCGCCTGCTGCGCACAGACATCCAGTTCTGCCGGGTGATTGATCTGGGCAATGATCTGCACTTGTTTACCAGGGGTGGCATTGGTTTGGCGCAGGAAAGCCAACAGTTCCTCGTCATGAAATCGTTCTGGATCGTAAGCCAATCCCTTGGTGGCAAAGCGCACCGTGCGAATAGACGGCATATCCAGCAGACCCTGGATCAGGCGAATCAAATCCGCCGTGCGCCGAAAAGCTGCCGGATCACCTCCCGTAAAAAGTACATTGTCAATTTCTGGATGCTGTCGCAAGTATCGCTGCGCCGCCTGCACTTTGCTGTCATAAGACTGCGCCGGGGCGGTGCGCTCCAGGCGAATCTCGTTAACCTTGTAGCAAAACTGGCAATTCGCCACGCAGTAATCGTCTATGTGCAATAACAGCGTCTTTTCATATTTGTGTTGGATGAACGGCTCTTGTCCCTGGCGAAAGGTGCGGTTGCCATACGGATCGAAGCGACCCACAAACGGTTTCTTCCCCGGCGGCGGTAAGACAATGTTCAGCATCTGCTCCCGGTACGGCTCGCTTTGCTG
>CAYQYJ010000353.1:0-4342 GCA_964421605.1 uncultured Ardenticatenaceae bacterium
TTATGGCGTATAGCCTAGCTTCAGGATACGACCATCATACGCATCGGCAACGTATAATTCGCCCTGAACATCCTGACCAAAGGCGGTGATGTTGTGGCCCGGCAATCCTAAATTTACCTGCTGCCAGACGCCTGTCTGATTTTGCCAAAGCCCCCACGCCTGCCCGGTACAAAAGTCAGCAAAGATATAGGTTCCTTGCAGCGAAGGGTATTGGCTGCCGCGGTAGACATAACCGCCGACAACGGCGCAATGGCCGTTTTCATGCTCATAGGCAACTACGGGATAAGCAAACGTCTGCGGCGGCGCACAACCGTCTAAATTAAGCGGCGCAAACCCTTCGTAGCAGCGCCAGCCAAAATTCAATCCCCCGCTGCTGCCGGCAGCCAGAACATTTATCTCCTCCCACGTTTCTTCGCCAACATCGCCAATAAACAGGTCGCCAGTAGCCTGATCAAAACTCATGCGCCAGGGATTGCGAAAACCTACCTGCCACACCTCGCCATATGCATCCGGATCATCTACAAACGGGTTGTTCGGTGGAATGGCATAGGGATCGCCGTCGGTCACATCTAGCCGCAATATCTTACCGACCAGGTAGTCTGGGCGTTGGGCAAAATCCACGCTGCTGCCATAGCCGCCGTCGCCCAGGCTAACGTACAGATACCCGTCCGGGCCAAAAGCCAGATCGCCGCCTTGATGCACGGCGTTGTATTGGGGTACAGTCAGCAGCAGCGTTTCACTGTCTGGATCAGCCACATCAGGGTCTTCACTGCTGACACGAAAGCGGGAAAGCCGGAGATCGCCGCTGAGTTCAGTGTAGGTGACGTAGAAATAGCCATTGCTGGCGTAATCGGGATGAAAAGCTAAACCCAGCAATCCCTGTTCCAGAAAATCAGCGTTGACCTGGACAGTGATGTCCAGAAAAGGAACAGCCGCGACCGCGCCGTTGGCGTCGACGCGCCAGATGACACCGGCTCTTTCGGTAACGTAGAGGTAGTCTGTTCCATCGTGCTGGATGCTGGTGGGCTGCGCGAAACCGACGGCAAAAGGCTCGCTCCATAAGCCGCCAGGAGCGCGCACGTGAGGTAGATAAACCAGGCTGCTGCCGGCAGCGGCAGCCGGCGGCAAAGGAGGCAAAAAGCTGCGCCAGATAAACCAGAGCAAGCCAGTAAAGAGTATTAGTAGAGCAAACAGAAGTAAGGGGGGGTGTTTTGACATGGGCCGAAGGTTAACAACGCAGATTAAGATTGCGCGGCAGGCGGCGCGTCGCTTTTTTCACCCTGTAAACGGGTAATGGTTTCTTGTTGCGCAGTCAGGAGTTGCGCCAGTTCAGTCAAGGCATGCAACAGGTGTTGGTTGATTTGGGCGGACTGGGCAGCCTGACGATTGACATAAAAAAGGACAAGTTGGTGCGCCTGGGCGCGCATGAGCGCCCACAAACGACCCAACACGGGTAGGCGCGCTGCCGGGGAGGGGGCGAATACGGGCGCGGTATCCTGATGCTGCATCAACTCTAGCGCCTGCTGTAAATGGCTGGCAATAGATTCGAGTGGCATGGCAGTAGGGGCGGCGGAAATGCCGGCAAATACAGCAAAGTGAGGCCGTTCATTCCCCCATTCGGCGGCGCGCTGCGTCAGGTTCTCTTGCACCCGCGCCAGCAGTTGCGCTGCCCTATCCCCCTCATCCAACTGCAACCACCCCTCAGGCAGCGGGTCTGTGTATAAAAAACTCTCGCCCATACCAACTTATCCTACATCGCCCACTATGCGCGCCAACAAAGCCTGGTAGCAGGCGACAACAATATCCCAATGAAAATTAGCCAGGACGTAGCGGCGGCCCTGCTGCCCTAAAATGCGGGCTGTGTCAGGGTTGGCTTGCAAGTAATCCAGGGCAGCCGCAAACTCATCATAGTCGGCAAAGTATAAACCAGCATTGGCTTTCTGGCATTGTTCGCGGGTAACGGCGCAGTGGGCGTGGACAAGGGCCGGGCGTTCCGCCAGCCAGCTTTCCATCAACACCAGCGAGAAGCTCTCGTTAAGCGAGGGTTGGCACAACAGCCAGGAGGCATAGTGGGCGTCGTATTTATCCTGGCGCGGCAGGAAGCCGAGGTCAACGACGGTTTCAGCGATGTCAGGGGGAATGGTAACGTCGCCGGGGCCAATGAAGACCAGGCGCAGCGGCGGGCGGCGCTGGTGGACGTAGCGCCGCCAGTAATCGAGCAGCAGCGGCGTGTTTTTGCCCTGATCTTTGCGCCCGGCAACCAGGATAAAATCCCCTTCAATGCCATATTTCTGGCGGAAACGGGCGGCGTCGCCTATCCATTCGGTATCCACGCCTTCGCCCAATACCGCGCGAATCTGGTCGGAAGAGCGGGGATATAGGGCATCCGCCAGCGCCAGTTCAGCGTCGGTGTGCAAGACAAGGGCGCGTACATGGGGGAAAACCTGGCGGTAGAGCGAAAGGCGGGCATAGCTCTCGTCATGCAGGCAGGGGATAACCAGGCTGCGCGGCGGGCAAATTTGCGCGCCATAATAGGTGGTGGCGAACATGTAGGGGATAAAGAGGAAGATAGTGTGCCGGCATTCCGCCTCAATATATTCGTACAAACGCGGGGAGCGCAGCATCTGGCTGATATAGGTTTGTTCCTGCGCGGGCGTGATGGGCAGATTGTGCATCAGCCGCCAGTTAACGGCGTCAAAGGCAGCGCGATCGCGTTTTTGCACAGGAAAGCGACGCACCGTGACGCCGTTCATAGTGGACACGCCTGGCTTATGGTGGTTCTTGCCCCAATCAGCAAAGAAATCGCGCACGGTGGTGGTCAAGATTTCCACAGACATGCCGGCGCGAACCAGGTGTTCTGCCGTCTGCCGCGTCTCTGCTTCCATGCCGCCAGGAATGTCCGGGCCGTACCAGGGGGTGACAAAGGCAACTTTCATACTTGTCCTGGTTCATTGACCAGCGGGCGGCTTAACTGCCCGCCGGGTCATCGGCGTCTGGCAAAAGCGCTTCTGTTTGCGCGGTTTGCTCCCGCTCTAAATCCTGGCTGAGGACGTTGAGCGCGTGCAGCAGATGCGTGTTCACTTTGATCTGTTCGGCAGCCAATTGGTTGACATAAAAGAGAACGAGTTCGTGTACCTTCTGGCGCGCCCAGGCGAGCAGGGGACCAATGAGGGGAATGGGCGGCTGGCGCACAAAGGGGTGGGGCTTGATCTGGTCGTAAGCCAGCCCGGCCTGATAGAGGTGTTCGTAAAATTCAGGCGAGAAGCGCCGTCCGCCAGTAGAAACAACCACAGGTTGGCCCGTTTGCGCAGCGCGCTGCGCCAGGATTTCAGCCCGGATTTGCTGCATGATTTCTTCTACGTTAATTTCAGGTTCGCTCGTCATAAGGGTGTGTCAGGGGCTGCAGCAGAGGGTAGACTGTATCACAGATTGCGCAGATTCATGAACCTACCCTGGATTGGCAAAGATTGCCGCCGGGAATGCGGAGGCTCTTCCTTATGCGTTCCTGGCAGGCTTTGCCGTAAAACAAGTTTCATGCGCCAATGGGAAGTTTACCTGTAACTGCTTAAAATAACGTCTCGCTGGCCCAGGAGGAGGGGGTTGCCGGCATCATCCGTCCCGGCCGTTACTTCTACCAACAACGCTGCCAGGGCGTCGCCCGCGCCGCGCGCCAGGGCATCCCCACTGGTCAGGACGTCCTCAGCAAAATAGAACTGCGTTGTCAGCAGTTCTTGACCGTTCATTTTCACTTTCACGTGAATATGGCGGGGGCGGTTTTCGTAGGTTCCGGGCAGTAAGGTCAGGAACCAGTAGCTGCCGTCCGCCGCGGTAACAGCTTCGCCATATCCCTGAAAATTGGGGTCGCGGTTAGCCAGACCTGGATCGTTGGGGTGGAGGTAAATGCCGGCAGCATCCGTCTGCCAGATTTCAATGACCGCGCCCGCCACCGGGGCGCCCGCAGCGTCATACAGTTTTCCCGCCAGCAGCAGCGTCTCGCCCTGCGCCTGGCCCGCTGCGCCCGCCACCTGTACCAGATTATTGTCCCGATCGTCAGGCTTGCCTACCGGATAGTATGGCCCTTCCGCCTGAGATGGTGTGAAGATTACCTGGCTCATATCCAGCGTCGCCAGGGCGGGTGCGGCTTCTGTGGCGGCAGGCAGGCTGGTTGGCACAGCGGCAGCGGTTGGCGCTGGCAACGTAGATTCCACAACAACAGCGGCTGGCGACGTCGCCGACGGTAATAAGGTAGGCTGAGCCGCCGCCGCTGTGACCGCCGCAGGCGTAGGCGTTGGCTCAGGCTGCGCTGGCGCAGCGCAGGCCACGATTAACAACATGATGCCGC
>CAYQYJ010000354.1:0-1485 GCA_964421605.1 uncultured Ardenticatenaceae bacterium
CAGCGCTACCTGCGTGTCAATACTATTTTCTGCCTGCGCCCAGCGCCAGCAGCGTCTGTAGCCACTGCCGAAAATCATGCCGCAGCGCCTGTCCGGGCCCTGGTTCTATGTGCGCCAGAATTTGCTGGTAACTGATCGCCTGATGCGCTGCCCCTAGCCATTCAGCCAGTTCCCACGCCTGGCGTAAGCGCGGCATTGGTTCATATTCGGTCCACAAGGACAGATAGTCGTCGCGCATGACCGCTTTGAGGGCGGCGTCTTCCTCCCAGAAGATGGTCAACATGTCGAAAAAGGGGTGGGTGACGCAGGCGTCGGTCCAGTCAATGATGACCATCGTTTCCCCTTGCAGGATGACGTTGCCCGTGTGTAAATCCCCATGTACTAAGGCGGCGGGCACGTGGTACGACGACAACTCAGCGCAGGCGTTTTGCAGCGCCGGCAGCAGCGCTTGGAGGCGGGTGGCTTCGGCTGCCGGCAAAACCTCGAACAGGACAGGATCCGCCAGCAGCGCCTCCATCTGGCGCGCCAGCACGGGCAGACGCCGATCCAGGCAGCCTGCCGCTAACAGGTCCGGCAGCAGGGCTACGCTTTCGCGCTGTCTTTGCCCAAATAGCTGCTGCAAACGCTGTCGCGCCGCCGGGGGGGCGGCCCAGGGCAGCGCTGTGCCCAGGTCAGGCAGCAGCATCCAGTTCTGCGCCGGCTCGGTGACCAGCGGCGCGGGCACATTGTGCGGGAACCAGCGAGCCAGGGCGGTCATCACCTGGCCTTCGTTTACAAAAAGCGGCAGCGTGGCGGTGGCTTTGAAATAGAAACAGCCAGCCGCCGTAGTCGCTTGCAGCAGGCAGGAGAGGGGCCAGCTCTTAACGGGTTGCAGCGCTTGCACCGGCCCCATCTCCAGGCGTTCTAATTCAGTTTCCAGCCACGCCCGCATGGACGCATGCCAGCCTGGTTTGGCCCACGGCGCGCGCAGCGGGGGATAGGAGCGGGCGGCGGCTTCAGCCAGCGTGTCCTGGATCAAAGGACGATATTGCGGTTGGCTTAGCGACAGCGTCTCCAGGGTATCCCGATCAACCCACTCGCCATGGGCGGGCGTCTGGTTATCTGTGGCTTCTAGCAGGAACGCGGCCTCCACCTGGCGCGTATCGCCATTGGCTGCAAACTGCACGCAGTTTAGCACGTGCAGTGGCTGGCGCAGTAGAGGTTCCAGGGTGGATTGGACAATGCCGGCAGAAGCCGTCCAGACATAATCGGCGACCTCTGCCTGTGGCAGGACGAAGCCATCTGGCGCAGCTTGCAGCCAGATGCGTGGCTGCTGCGGGTGCAGCAGCAAGCCAACGACGTGGGAGCGCCACGGGGGATGTTCAGGGTTACTCATTTCGTGATTTTACCTGTCTGGCAGCGCAGTGGGTAATACCGCTGTAAATTGTGGCGCTCTCTTTAGCCGCATACCAACCCGAAAACGGGTGGAAAATATCGGCGCTGGGC